>JBAYJF010000042.1:0-11540 GCA_041665245.1 Candidatus Margulisiibacteriota bacterium
CAAAATAAAGTGCGAGCCGATATTTTTCCCAGGTTCTTTGGCAGTTTTTCAATCCGAAAAGGTCGCCCGGAAATTGGGCGGCGATTGGACGGCGGCAATCGCCGCCCATTATTGATGAAAATCGGTTCGAATATTTTCAAATGCGGTCAGCCAACCTTTAAAAGGGCCATTTTTAAGCAGCGGCCGCCATCCGATTTTCCCTTCAAATTGGAATTTTTTATCTTTTGTCCCGAATTCGGGCCAGGCCAAAAAAGGGCTTTTTCTGATTCCCTAATAAAAGGAGGCAAACAATGAAATATTTCGTTTACGCTAGGAAGTCCACTGATACCGAGGAAAAGCAGGTGCTTTCCATAGAAGCACAGATCACAGAATTAAAAGAATTTGCCGCCAAGGAAAAACTTGAAATCGTCGCCTCGCTTTGCGAGGCAAAAACCGCCAAAGAACCTGGCCGAATTAAATTCGGAGAAATGTTGAAACGCATTGAAAAGGGAGAAGCGGAAGGAATTTTGGCTTGGCATCCTGATAGATTGGCCCGGAACAGCATTGACGGAGGTCAGATCATTTACCTACTGGACACAGGTCTTTTAAAAGACCTTAAATTCCCAACCTTTTGGTTTGACAGCACCCCTCAAGGCAAGTTTATGCTGAACATTGCCTTTGGACAGAGTAAATACTATGTGGATAACCTTAGTGAGAACGTTAGACGCGGACAACGACAGAAATGCCGGCGGGGAGAGTGGCCAACCAAGGCGCCACTGGGTTATTTGAACAACAGAAACGATAAGCGCCGGGTTGACGTTGATCCTGTAAGGGCGGCTTTGGTCAGAAAATCATTTGAGCTCTATTCCACTGGAGATTACACGCTTAAGGCGCTTGCCAAGCATTTGAAAGACGCCGGCTTGAGAAACTCCAAAGGCAATGTTCTGGCAAAGACCTGTGTCCAGAATATGTTAAAAAAAACCTTTTATTATGGGACATTCTTTTATCGCGGGGAATACCATGCCGGAAATTACGAGCCAATTATTTCCAAATCCTTATTTGACCAGGCTCAGCAAGTGATGGCCAATCGCGGCAAGAAAAAACGGCAGAGAAAACATCACTTCGCTTTTTCTGGGCTTATGCGATGTGGTCAATGCGGTTGCATGATAACCTGCGAGAAGCAGAAAGGGCACCATTACTACCACTGCACCAAGAAAAAGGGTGTTTGCGATCAGAAATATGCCCGTGAAGAGCTTATTACCGAACAAATGAAGGATATTATTCAACGAATAACTATACCTGATGATTGGGCTAATAATATGCTCTATAAGCTGGCTGAAGAAAGGGCGCAAGCTCAAATTGAAACTAAAGTATTAGTTCAAAATCTCGCTGATCAGAAAGCTGGAATCGAGCAGAAGCTTAATCGGCTGCTTGACCTTTACATCGAAGGCAAAGAGATAAGCCAAGAAGAATACCAGGCTAAAAAGCGTGAATATCTTGATCAAAAAGCCGACATTCAGCAGAAAGTGCGAGATTTTGAACTAACGGGAAATAATTGGCTCGAACCCATGCGGGGACTTATTTTATCCTCATGCCAAGCCAAAATTCTTATATCTGAAAATAATCCGGATAAAGTTTCAACATTTCTGAAAAATATCGGCTCGAACTTTATTTTAAAAGATAAAAAATTCCAATTTGAAGGGAAAATCGGATGGCGGCCGCTGCTTAAAAATGGCCCTTTTAAGGGTTGGCTGGGGGACAGGGATTTGAACCCCGATATGCAGAGTCAGAGTCTGCAGTCCTACCGTTAGACGATCCCCCAATCGAAGGCAAAAACCCGAAATCCTAAATGCTAAATTCTAAACAATATCAAAAATTTCAATTTATAAAATTCAAATTTTGGATATTCGAATTTGTTTCGTATTTAGAGTTTAGAATTTTGGATTTTCCCCTCAGTACGGTGGATTCCACCAATGCGGCTGGAAAACTAAAATAAATAACCCATAAAACAAAACAAAAACAGCGATCCCAATAAATACCAGAAAGCCCCCTTTTAATTCTTCTTTCCAGAATTTCTTCATCCAGAAAGCAAAAAGAAGGGCAATGATCGCAGCAATTATCACTGCCGACCCTTTAAAGATCGGGCTGGTATTTGTAAATAGGATCAGTTTCTCGCCTAATGCACCATTCATGAATTCAATATTATCAGCCCAAGAAATAGAAGTCAATAAAAAAACAGCTTGCGTTGACAAAAAAGTGCAGACGGGTATAATTTTATCATGTCAAAAAAGAGCGTAATCACCACCACGGCGGAAAGACAAAAAAAGAAAGTTAGTATAACGATCTTTGATTACGATCAAAAGAGCTTTACCGAAAGGGAAATTTCAACCAACGAATGTGTCATCTACAAAGAAAAACCCTCGATCACCTGGATCAATGTTGATGGGATCTATGACCCAAAAGTTATTGCAAAAGTGGGTGAATGTTATGGATTAAATAAAGTGGTCCAGGAGCAGATCGTTGATCCTCTGCAGCGGCCAAAGATAGAGGACCTTGGCGACCAAATATTCATAATCCTAAAAATGTTCCTTTTCAATAAGGATACCTCTAAGATCGTCTCTGAACAGGTCAGCATGGTCATCGGAAAAACATGGGTCATCACTTTTCAGGAGCAGGGTCAGACAGAGGATGTTTTTGATCCGATCAGAAAAAGGATCCGAACCGAAGGAACAAAGATCAGGCGCTCTGGCGCCGATTATCTTGCTTATCGGCTAATTGACGCGATCGTGGATTACTACTTCCTGATCGTGGAAATTATCGGGGACGAAATAGAAAAAAACGAAGATGATACTATGAAAAATCCCGGAAGGAAAACCCTGCTTTTGATCCAAAAGAGCAGAAAAGACACCCTTTATCTGCGCAAGTCAATTTGGCCGGTAAGGGAGATCTTAAATTCTCTCCAAAGAGGAGAGTCTCGTTTGATGGGTTCGGAAACCCGGGGACTTCTAAGGGACGTATATGACCATAGCGTTCAGATCATAGACGCGATCGAAACAACCCGGGATACTTTATCGTACCTGCTTGATATATATCTTTCCAGCATTAGCAACAAACTGAACGAAGTCATGAAGGTCTTGACCGTTATTTCTACCATTTTTATGCCGCTGACTTTTCTGGTCGGGGTTTACGGAATGAATTTTAAACATGTTCCGGAATTTGAATGGAAGTATGGCTATTTTATGGTCTGGGGGATCTCGGTCAGTATTGCGGGATTAATGCTCTACTTTTTTAGAAAAAGAAAATGGCTTTGAGATTATTTATTTAAATACCCGGATCAAATCCTGCCATATATATTCCGTTTAACTGTTCGTTACCTGCCGCTACGAGGGTTGGTTGGCCAAGTCTACTTATAAAGGCAGCAATTTGGTCTCTTCTTAATTCTGCCCGCGGAGAAAGATCTAGCTCATCGTACTCCGCTCGCATACTTTCCGTATAGGTTATTCCACTAATGACGCTATGTAGAAGGGGCAGAGGATCATCTGATGCTAAAATAATTTCTTCAGCGATCCGAAATGTTTCTGCGACGATAAGGTCTTCTATTGGTCCTGAATGATTGACAATGCTATCGTCAATTGAACGCAATATTATGCTAAATAGTATTTCTTTTTTTAAATTCTTTCTTTCGGGAGCTGCATCCGATATACCATTAAGAAGAACAAATAATTGCTGGTATTGGCCGGCTTGAGCAAGCTTTAAACCGAGATTAACTGTTTCCTCAAAGAAATTGTCGGAAAGTGTAAGCACCTGTGCTGCTTGAACTAATGCTGCATGGGCTTCTTCCGGCTTAGACTGTTTTTGAGCTTCAGCCGCGCGGGCAAAATAATAAACAAATAGTAGATTTAAAATATTTTTTGAAATAGGAGAGCTGCTAAAAGCAATTGTTCTGGCATTGCCTTCCTGGCCTGATTGTAAATATTGATCAACAAGCTTCTCCCTAAGAAGTGCCCGGGTAGTGGAAAAATCGTAATATTGACTATCCGTGAGAGTATTGATTAAATTGGAAATTCTTGCCGGTGGATAATTAGCGATCAGAAGTTCTGCTAACTTCTTAATATTGCTCTGGCGTGTCGAATATATTACTCTATTGTCGGGGATGCCAATTTCATATTCTAATGCCATGCGGATCCCGGCTCTTTTTAATGTTATTGGATTTGGCAAAATGTCTGTGTCAGGGGCGTCAAACCCGGGGAGGGTTGGAATTGCTTCAAGTCTAAGCAACGCGAGCATCTCCCCACGGCCTTCTTCTCTGGTGCGATATCTGCAAAGTTCGGTAATTAGGTCGCTCTGTCTATCAATGCCATTTCTATCAACGGCTAAGGCAATTGCAGCTTGGTCGGCCAGGTCAAGATCATCCCAATTTCCACGTAAAAAATCTTCAACTGCGCCGGGCCGCCTTTGTGAATTTATCAATTCCAACGCTGCCTTTGCTCTTTCTGCCATAGTGAGGTTGGTTAGTTTGATTTTTCTTTCGTATCTACCAGCTTCAATAATACCCAGACGCGGTCTTCCACATATAAGCTCTGCACTCATTAATATTCCTCCATAATGGGATTAGGTGCTAACTATGAGTATTATCGGTTAAAAAGGGGATCAACTTGCATTAAATAAGGATATTTTTGACAAAAAATCCGCCAATTCTCTGATATAATTAATATATTATCAAACCCGAACTACTCATCCCCGCCGGTGACCTTGAAAAACTCCAAACTGCCGTAAGGTTTGGGGCGGATGCCGTTTATGTGGGAGCAGGGCCATATTCCCTCCGTTCAGCCGATCAAACCGCCTTCAGCTTAAGTGATCTTAAAAAGGGTGTTTTCTTTGCACATAAGCAGGGCGTAAAAGTCTATCTGGCTATGAATATCTTTAGTTATGATTCCGATCTGCCGAAAATGATCAACTACCTTAAGAAAGCAATTACCATTGGGATCGATGCCGTAATCGTCACCGACCCCGGATTAGTTTATTTGATCAGAAAAATAAATAAGAAAATTAAGATCCATTTAAGCACCCAGGCTAATACTCTTAACTCTTCCGCGGTAAAATTTTGGAAAGAGCAGGGGGTCAGCCGAATTGTCCTTGGCCGAGAGCTAACTTTAAAGCAAGTTAATTTTATTAGAAAAGCTGTTCCAAATATCGAGCTCGAATTATTCATTCACGGCGCCATGTGCATGTCTTATTCCGGCCGCTGTCTTTTATCAAAACATATGACCGGCAGAAGCGCTAACAGAGGCGATTGTACTCATCCTTGCCGATGGGAATACACTATTAAAGAGGCAAAACGGGAAGATGAAGAATTCAGGATCGAAGAGGATCCACGAGGGACGTATATCCTCAATTCAAAAGATCTCTGTTTAATAGAGCATATCCCGGAATTAGTAAAAGCGGGGATAAATTCTTTTAAGATCGAAGGACGGATGAAGTCGGTTTATTACGTGGCGGTGGTTGCAAAAATATACCGCGAGGCGCTCGATAGCTATTTATCAAATCCCAAAAAATATAAATATGATCCAAAATGGAAAGAAGAACTTCAGAAAATATCGCATCGCAATTATACGACCGGTTTTTATTTCGGCGATACTGATAGAGAAAATATTAAAGGCTCCGAATATGTTCGCGATCATGCGTTTGTCGGTGTTGTTGGAAAGCACTCTTCACTTGGATTGGAGGTCTTCGGACGGAATCGTTTTGCCAAAGGTGACGATCTGGAGATCATTGATCCGAATGCGAAGGAAATCATCACCTTTAAAGTTAAGAGCATTAAACAGGGTGATGATTATCTGCAAAAAGCCCATAACGGGTATCATGTGATGGTTGAGGGGACTTTGCCCCATAAAGTGAGCCAATATTCACTCTTAAGAAAGAGAATAAATAATGCCTGAGATCAATATTGGCAAGATAAAAATAAATACGAACATCTTCCTCGCTCCGCTCTCCGGCTGTACAGATCTTGCTTTTCGTTTGATCGCCCGGAAATATGGGGCAAAGTTCTGTTTTTTTGAAATGATCGATGCAAATTCAATTTTTCATTCCAACCGTAAAAATAAAGAGATATTAGCCACGCATAAGAAAGATATCCCTATCGCGGCGCAAATTGTCGGCGCCGATCCGGCTATTATGGCAAAGGCGGCAGCCGAAGTCGCAGAGACCACCCCCGCGCTTTTTATCGATATTAATGCCGCGTGCCCGGTCCGCAAGATCGTTAGAAAAAAAGCCGGAGCCTATCTGCTTAAAGAACCAAAATTATTATATAAGATCATTAAAGCTGTGGCCGCCGCGATCGATATTCCGGTAACAGTAAAGATTAGGATCGGGTATGAATCGGTGGATCTCAAAGCTTTGAAGAGCATTGCAAAAGGTTGTGAAAAAAGCGGAGCAGCGGCGCTCTTTGTCCATGGAAGAACCAGATCGCAAGGCTATTCCGGCGAAATAAATTACAAAGCGATCAAGGCGATCAAAAAGAGCGTAAAGATCCCGGTCCTTGGGTCTGGAAATGTTTTTACGCCTGAGCTTGCAAAAAGAATGATCGAAGAGGGCGGCTGCGACGGAGTGATGGTCGCTAGAGGCGCATTTGGCCATCCCTGGATCTATAAAGAGATCGAGGAATATTTTAAGTCCGGAAAACTGCCGAAAGAAAGGACGCTCGAAGACAGGATAAAAACACTGAAACTTCATCTTAAATATTTAGAGATATATAGGGATGCGCAGCCCATGGGAAAAGTCGGCATTATGCGAAAGATCGCGATCTGGCATTTAAAAAGTTTTCCGAATGCCGCTAAAACGAGAGGAGAGATCGGCAGGGTCCAAAGTTATGCGGAATTAATAAAAGTAGTTGACGCTTTGCTGTAATAATGTAATATTGCCAATATGGAATTAATACCAAAGAAAATATTTTTGACCAAGGGAGTCGGCAGGCATAAAGAAAAGCTTGCGAGCTTTGAGATGGCGCTGCGCGATGCCGGTATCCAGGCGGTTAACTTTGTTACCGTCTCGAGTATTTTCCCTCCCGGTTGTAAATTGATCACACGCGAGCAAGGCTTAAAAACTATCCGTCCCGGCGAAATTACTTTTCTGGTCCTTTCCCGCAATGATACGAATGAAGCGCATCGGCTGATCTCGGCGTCAGTTGGGCTAGCGATCCCTGCAAGCGATACTTACGGATATTTAAGCGAGCACCATGGCTGCGGATTGACCGACGAAGATTGTGGCGATTACGCGGAAGATCTTGCCGCACAAATGTTATCCACGACCCTTGGCATCCCTTTTGATGAAAATGCCAGCTGGGACGAGCGGCAGGAAGCCTGGAAATTATCGAATGATATTGTTCGTACAACGCATATTACCCAAAGCGCGATCGGCCAGCGGGGTCTTTGGACAACGGTCATAGCTGCGGCGGTAATGCTGATCGACTAGAAGTTCGTTTCGGCGGTCTTTATCCCCGGATGTTTTTTATCCCGTTCTGAAACGATCGCTTCACCTGACAGATCAAGCGGCCAGGCAATTCCGATATCCGGATCGTTCCATATTATTGCTCTCTCGCTTTCAGCGTTGAACATTCCGGTGCATTTATAAATTACTTCCGTTCCGTCCTCGAGCGATAGGAATCCGTGGGCGAATCCTGGCGGAAAATAGAGCATTTTTTTGTTCTCTTCGGAAAGGATCTCGCCGTGCCATTTTCCAAAGGTCGGAGAATTCTTGCGGATATCAACGCCGACGTCAAAGATCTTCCCTTTGGCCGTGCGTACAAGCTTGCCCATTGCATGCGGATTAAGCTGATAGTGCAGTCCGCGGATAACCCCTTTTTTTGATCGGCTCTGGTTGTCTTGCACAAATATTTCGTTGAATCCATTTTCGGCAAATGCTTCTTTGTTGTATGATTCCATGAAAAATCCGCGGTCATCTTCAAAGGCTTTTGCTTCAATTACCAGAATGCCGGAAATAGGGGTCGTATAAAAAGTGAACTTGCTCATACGAGTTAATTTTATCATAAAAATATTGCTATTCACATATGAAGGTATATAATCTAAAATACTCAAGGTATGCAAAAAGAATTTGTCAGATTAACGAAGCTTGATACTACAAATCAAAAATATCTCAAGGATATTTCTGATACGCAATTTTTTGGTTTCCCGATCAATTCAATTATTGAAGCGGAAAATAAATTGCAGGATGCTGCCAGCCGGTCGATCGCTTATTTCTCCATGGAATTTGGCCTTGCTCCGAGCATTTATCACTCCTTCAAGACAGTAAATCCGATCGATAGCGATAATATTATGACCGAGCATGAAGTATTTTCCAACATGAAAGATATGGACTACTATCATGGCCTTCCTCTTAAAAAGATCCTGGACCTTCCAATATATAGCGGCGGATTGGGGATCCTGGCCGGGGACGCATTAAAATCATCTGCCGACCTTGGGTTACCTTTGGTTGGGATCGGGATCTTGTGGAACAAAGGTTATTTTAAGCAGAAATTCTGGTTCCGGGCAGGAGGCCAGCTGCCGGATGTGCTTTCCTGGGATCCAAATTCGTATCCGGGACTTATTCCGCTTGAGCCAAAAATTGAAATTAGAATTAGCGGCCAAAACTTAAAGCTAAAGCTTTGGAAATATTATGTATATTCATATGATCTGAAAAAGGTGATCCCGCTGGTCCTTCTTGA
Source organism: Candidatus Margulisiibacteriota bacterium (assembly GCA_041665245.1). Lineage (GTDB taxonomy): Bacteria > Margulisbacteria > WOR-1 > O2-12-FULL-45-9 > XYB2-FULL-48-7 > JBAYJF01. Next base: position 8,699 of record JBAYJF010000042.1, read on the forward strand.
TTCCAATCTGGAAGAAAATCCGGAATATTTCCGCGAGTTAACGGATCAACTCTATCGCAGCACAAATGGCTGGATGAAGATCTGCCAGCGCGCGATCCTTGGAATGGGCGGCGTTAAGGCGCTCGAAGCGCTCGGCTATCCGGTCAAAAAATACCATTTAAATGAAGGGCATGCCGCCTTTGCATTTGTTGAAAAGGCAAAAAAAGAAAGTCCCGAAAATTTAAAATCGCAATTTGCCTATACTTGCCATACGCCGGTAGAGGCGGGGCATGATCGTTTTGATATGCAGGAATTGGAAGCCGCGCTTGGCAGCGAGTCGATGGATGTTATTAAGAAATATGGGCGTGATGGAAAAAATCCGAACATGGGGAACTTAACGCTGCTTGCTATGAGCACCAGCAACCATGTGAACGCGGTCGCCCAAAAGCATGGCGAGGTTACCAGAATTCAGTTCCCGCAGTTCAAGGAAAAAATCGAAAGTATTACTAATGGAATCCACACTTACACCTGGATTTCAAAAGAGACGACCGATCTATTTAATCGTTATAAGAGCGAGATCGGTGATTGGGAAAGTGATCCGACTCTGCTTAAAAATGTGCTTAACTTAAAGGGGAATAACGAGTTTAGAAAAGATATTTGGAACACGCATATTCGGAATAAAAAGGCTTTGGCCGAATTGATGCATTATTGGTACTTTAATGAAAGCGCCTTTACGCTGGCTTGGGCAAGAAGGATCGCCCCGTATAAACGGCCGTCATTGTTATTGCAAGATCCCAACCGTTTAGTTGATATCGCAAAGAGGATCGGTCCTTTGCAGATCGTAATTGCTGGGAAAGCTCATCCGGCCGATGTTCCGGCTTCGATCCATATGGACAATATGCTCGATAAGATAACTATGCTGAATGGCGAGAGAAAACATCTGCGGATCTGCTTTCTTGAAAATTATGATACCTATATTGCAAAACAGCTCGTTACCGGGGTTGACGTTTGGCTCAATAATCCTCTCCCGCCTTTTGAAGCTTCCGGGACAAGCGGGATGAAAGCGATCGCCAACGGCGTTCTCCAATTAAGTACTTTGGATGGTTGGGTCGTAGAAGTGGCGGATAAGAATGTCGGACGGATCTTTGGTTATGTTCCTCCTCCCGGGGAGATAGGCAATGAAAGCGACCTAAAATTGAAGGAAGATTCGGAAGCGCTATATACGAATTTAGAGGAAATGGTTAAATTGTATTATTCGACCGCTTCCGGAAAAGTTAAAGCGATCGAGTCGGAATGGATCGACATGATGATCAATTGTGTTGCCGCGGCAGGATTTTTCAGCACGCAGAGAATGATAGACGAATACAACAAGAAGATTTGGCAGGCCTAAACTACTTGATCCAATACATCCCCGTTCTGTTTTTGTAATCAATGAATTTTTTCCCGAAGGCTTTTGACAGGATGATCGTTTCTTCAAGATATCCCTGGATCCAAATGAGCGCTAGAATGAACATTCCAAAATAGAAAGAATAAACCGCGGCCCAGATCCACCACCAGCCGACAAAGATAAAGATCAAACCGAGATATTGGGGATGACGGATATGCGCATAAACTTTTGAATCGACCAGTTTTTTGGGGATATCCAGTATACTTGCTGAATTCTTTTTAAATTCCATATAACCCAAATAGATAAAAACTGATCCCATTAATATTGCGATCGGCCCGGAAACCCGCCACCAGAAATAATCGAGTTCGAAACGGGGCTGTCCAAAAAATACCGGAAGAAAAGGGATCAAAACGAATAAGATCGCTCCAAGTGTTTTAAAACTGCGAAGGCTTTTATTTGTTAAGGTTAACCAAAGAAAACCCTGGTTCAGGGCAAACAAGATCACGAAAAACAGTTGGATTTTCATTTCAAAAATGATAACCTTAACGCGATATGATGTCAAATAGATTAATTTCATTGATCTTTACCGCGATATTAAGCATATCCATTTCACAGGCTTCTTTTGGCAGTATTCAAACATATTTTTCCCCGAATGGCGGCTGTAGTTCTGCGATCATAAAGGAAATTGGAAAAGCAGTGAACACTATCGATATTGCAATGTATTCTTTTACCTCCCGGCCGATCGTCCAGGAATTGGAGAGAGCTGGCGCAAGGGGGGTGAAAATACGGGTTTTGCTGGATAAAGGGCAGGAGACGCAGAAATATTCAAAAAGCCGCTATTTAGCCCAAAAAGGCTTTGAAGTAAAATTTGATACAGGTTCGGGTCTGATGCACAACAAAGTTGGAATAATCGATGGAAAGATCCTGATCACCGGATCGTTCAATTGGACAGCGCAGGCGGAGACCAGAAATGCAGAGAACTTGTTAATTATTGATGATCCAAATATTATTAGCAAATTCCAATCAAAATTTAATGAACTGTGGGATCGAGGCAGGGTTGCAAATAGTTAAACGGATAATAATATTTTTTGTTCTTCTAGATAACTTTTTGACGAATACTTTTAAGAATTTGTTCGGTACAAAATGGAAGATTGTTGGTAAGTGTAATCAGTGCGGCACCTGCTGCAAAAGAATTCTTATGGTAATGACCCCGGCGCAGATCCGAAGCCCTTTGTTTACGGGATTATCTATTCGCTGGATCTCCTGGCTTTTTGATTTTATTCTGTTGGATATCGATCACGAACGGAATTATTTAGCTTTTACCTGCAGCCATCTAACGCCGGAAGGAAAATGCGGCAACTATTTTTGGCGGCCAAACGTTTGCAGGAATTTTCCGCTGGTGGAATACTTTGAAAAACCGGTTCTGCTGGATGGATGCGGATATGAAATAAATAGGAGCGAATAACATGATCTTCG
>JBAYJF010000043.1:0-11378 GCA_041665245.1 Candidatus Margulisiibacteriota bacterium
CTTATATCTTCTTCAGTCCACATATAACTTTTTCATAGTCCTTCGAATAAAATATAGCCGACCCGGCCACCAGCACATTTGCGCCGGCTTTTATTACTTCTTTCGCTGTTTCAGCATTAATTCCACCATCAACTTCGATATCAATTTCTGCGTTCTGCTTCCTGCTCTCTGCTTTCAGCTTTCTAATTTTCTCCAGCACTTCCGGCATAAACTTCTGCCCTTCAAAACCCGGATTAACTGACATGATCAAAACCATGCTTACTTTATCCAGTACGGGGAAGACCATTTCTATCGGAGTTGCAGGGTTAACAACAACACCGGCCTTAACATTGTGCTGTTTAATTAGTTCGATGTCTTCAAATAAATTTTTTGATGCCTCGACATGGATCGTAATAATATCCGCACCCGCTTTTGCAAAATCCGGGATAAATCGATCCGGGCTTTCGATCATAAGATGAACATCCAGCGGAAGTTTTGTGATCTTTCGGCAAGCTTTTACGATCAAGGGACCGATCGTAATATTGGGGACAAAGTGCCCGTCCATTACATCAATGTGAATAAGATCCGCCCCGGCTTTTTCAACCCTTGCAATTTCTTCCCCTAAACTACTAAAATCGGCCGACAATATCGACGGAGCAATTTTTATCATTTAACTTCCTCGCTTCCCTCTGTTTTTTGGATCACCTCAAGCGTAGTTGAAACCAAAAGATCTATCTTTGTTTCAACGGAAACTTCTTCCCCCGGCATCGGCTCCTGGGCTAAGACCGTCCCCTCTACAAGGTTATGGTTTTTCTCATATTTTACTTCTCCCACTATCAAGTTGAGCCCTGTGATCTCGCCTTGAGTCGCGGAAATTGATTTATTAATAACATTTGGAACAAAAACTTTTTCTTTCGAACATATTTTAACATTTATAACCCGTCCTGTTTTAACGTTTCTCCCGGCTTCCGGTTTTTGGTAAGCAACGCTCCCTTCGCTTATTTCGGGGTCATACACATTTCCGGCAACACGGACTTTTAAGCCGGCATCTTCAAGTTTGATCCGCGCTTCTTCAAATGGAAGCCCCATCACATCCGGGACCGCTCCTTCAGGCATCGAGTTGAAATATGATAAGAATAAATATCCGATAATTATCGGAGACATAATAAAAACAATCGCCAAAACGGTCAAGCTGCGCGGAAGCTTCAAGTTTTTAACCATTTTGGCGATCAATAACCCGGCAAAAAACAAAATAACCGCCAATAATACAATTTCAAACATTGCTATCTCCCTGCAAAAAATGAATAAACGAGGCCCAAAATAACGGCAGCCGCAATAATGAGCGCTAAAAGATAATTCCTGTGTTTTTCTTTCTTCCAGCCGATCTTTACTTGCCCAACTTCTTCCAATTCTTCAAGCAGCTGCGGACTTATCTCTTCTCCGCCATATTGCGTAACTACGCTTTCAAATATTCGCACATATTCTTCGTTCCCTTTTAAGCCAGAAACAATGCTTTTCTTAGCCAAGCATTCCTTTAAATAACCGGCCGTCTTGATCCGCAGGAGACGGTCTTTTTGCAAACATTTAAAAAGAATATCCCTAAAATATTGGGGCATGGTCGGCAAAACGCCTTTTGGCATAATATTCGAGAGCTTTAGTTTTTTTATATTTCCCGCCAGGCCGTCATCAAAAACTAAGAAGCTTCCGGCCGCCAGCTCAAAAAGTATCATCCCTAGAGAATATATATCGGAAGCAGGGGATAGAGGCTCTCCTAAGATCACCTCGGGAGCAGAATATTTTGCATTCAAAAGGACCTCTTCAGCTTTTTGCGGCTGAACTTCTTTTATCTCCCCCTCGATCAAAAAGTCGGTTAACTTAACGATCCCCCTTGAATCAATAAAAACATTTGTTGGCTTGAGACAGGCATGCAGGATCCCTTTGGAATGCACGATCTCCAGGGTATCCAAGATCTGCCCTGCGATCGTTTCGATCTTCTCAATACTGAATTTCCCCTCTTTTTTCAAGAGTTCCGGTAAACTTAGACCGTCAATATATTCCCTCACATAATAAAATCCTTGCCACCCATAATCGCCGTCAAGCATTTTTGCAATTCCATGATGGTTAAGAAGGGTATACTCGGCTACCCGCTGCTTCATGCTTTTTATCAAAGAGGAGCTGAGCGTTCCTCGTTTGTAGATCTTGACCAAAACTGGCTTATCAGTACCAATATAAAATCCTTGATAGGTGATGCTGAAGGGGGTTTCAGATAGTTTCTTTCCAATGCGGTACTTGCTTTTTAGGAGCTGCTCCATGTTGCCGTCATTATAACACTTCAAAATTTAAAGTGAAATCGAAGCGAATATATTACGATATATATGTGAGAGGGTATAAAGATGAGCACAATGAACGCAGATCAAAACAAACCATTCGGCTACGATGTCGCTTCCATAAGCCACATCGGGACCGAAAAACGTTCAAATCACATCCGAGACGCGATCATGATCGAGAAAGAGCAGAAAGCAAAAGCAAATCCTCCCGGCCAATTCGTAAAAGTCTTTGCGGATATCTTTTTGAAAAAAGAATACGGGAACAGTAATTTCAGGTAAGGAGAAGTTGGATGAAACCACTCGATAGCACGAAAGCAATTGAAAGCATCGAAAGAGTAGCGATCCTCAGCTATTTCGAAAAACTGCTCGTTGCCAAGATCCATAAAATAACGCTATTTTCTATCTTCCCGATCACGGCTGCGGCAAACTTATCCGACCCGCACAGCTTTGTCATGATAGACGATCTCGATAAATTTATCGGGCTTGATCGCGGACGATCGGATAACTAAGAGCCGCTCCCAAAGCCGAACGTACTTCTAATTTTTCCAAAGTAGTCCAATTTTTTTAGCCGGATGAACCTTGTTTTTTCGATCGCTTTTTTAATGATTATTTCCTGCTTAACTTTGATCGGAACAAGGACCTGCCCGTCAGCCGTAAGCATGACATTGTCGCCGCGCACCAGGCTGAAGGATATTGGACCGTCCACCACAAGCGATCGATTGCTCAAGCTATGCGGACAAATCGCCGAAATAATAATATTATCGGAATTCGGAGCTAATATCGGTCCGCCGGCTGCAAGATTATAGGCGGTTGAGCCGGTCGCGGAGGCAAAAATAAGCCCATCCGCCGTATACTTGGCAATATTTTCGAGCTCGAACTTAATTACCCTTGAGATCCCGGTTTTTGCAATAACAATGTCGTTCAAAGCTATGATCTTTTTACCGGAGACGGAGACTTCTAGCATGGTTCTTTCATCGATCTGACACCTGCCGACCCGGATATGGTCAAGAGCCATCTTAAGATCTTTTAGTTCGATCTCGGATAAAAAACCGACCCCTCCGAGATGGATCCCCAGGATCGGGACCCCGGTTTTGGCGAGTAGCCTTGCGGTCCGAAGAATGGTCCCGTCTCCCCCGAAGGTAATTACAAAGTCCGCTTTTTCAGGATTTGCGGTAAATCCGTCATTTTTCAGCTCTTTCATTATTTGCTTAGCCGTATTTGCTATCAGCGCGTCTTCTTTTTTATAGACTATTCCAATTTTTTTCATCGAATGCCCCCTTAAAACAATTTAATTGACACCAGCAGCCAAATTATACCAATCACGCCCAGAATAAAAAAGAGCGCCATTAGAAATTGAAAATAAAAGTCGAGCCCTCGCTCTTTCGGGAACTTAAAAGTTATTTCCCGGGTGATCCTATTTTTTGGGTCGGCAAGCAATACACCGTCCAGCCCAAAAACCCTATCCAGGCAGATCAATTTATTTCGCAGCCCCTCTTCCTGAAGATCAAGTTCAACGCCGATCTCCATTTCAACCACGACAAATTTCTTCTTTCCTTTTTGGACGGTATAGGGGGCAGCAATAAAATTATGATATTCCTTTCCATCGATCCCGGAAACGACCGGCTCCTTTAATTTTTTTCCCAGGATATTATATCCGGCGTTCCGTAAAAACCCGGCTAATTCATCTTTTGGCGAGCCAAATAATATATTCAATGTTCCCATCCGCTCCTTCTATCTGCGAAATTACGACACCTTTAACCTCAAACCCGATCTCTTTTGCTTTTTCTTCGATCCTTTTGATCACCGAACTCCGAACCTCCTCGCTCCTAACTATCCCTCCCCTCTCTACATCTTCTCTTTTAGCCTCAAACTGCGGCTTGATCAGGGCCAGGACATCCGCCGCATCGGCCAGCAAAGTATATACGACCGGCATTACTTTTGTTAGCGAAATAAATGAGACATCGATAACCGCCAGAGATGCCTTTTCTTTTTTTTCATATAAGTTTTCCGGTGTTACATTTCGAATGTTCGTACGTTCATGGACAACGACCCGGGGATCATTACGCAGCTTCCAGTCCAAAATACCGTAGCCGACATCAACGGTATAGACCAGCCTTGCGCCGCGCTTAAGAAGGCAATCGGTAAAGCCACCGGTTGATGCGCCAACGTCCAGGGCGACCTTTCCTTCCACCGGGACTTTAAACTCATCAAGCGCCCCTTCCAGCTTTTTCCCCCCGCGGCTCACATATCCAAATTTTTCCTTTTTCTTCGCCATACGGGCATTTTATCATACCTCTCCAGGTGGTATAATAATTAAATCATGCGGCAATTTATTATCGGGCTATTATTGATCTCTATGTCCGCTTGCCTGTGGGGCCAATCCAAAGAAGTAAAAACTTTTGATCCTGCGGTCTTGGCAAAAGCGGTTGCGCTTCGCGAAAAAGGGAGCCCCGAAGAGGCACTCCCCTTATTCAAAGAAGCGGCAGAGTCGAATAGTTTTATCTTAAGAGATTATGGCCAGTTCGAGGTCGGAGAAACCCACTATTTTTCAGGCAATTATAACTTGGCTATCCCGGAATACCAAAAATTGCTCGCCGATTTCCCAAAAAGCCTTTTACAGGAAAAAGCAACGCTGCGTATCGGAAAAAGTTTTTTTAATTTAAAGAACTACTCGGCCGCAATAACAATGTTCCAGGCTCTTATTAAGAGCTATCCGGAATCTGAAGCCAATGCTGAAGCCCGCTACCTGATCGCAAGGGCCTATGAAGAACAAGCTGATCCCAAAAACGCTTATCTCGCGTACGAAGAGACCGATCTCTATAATCCGATCGGCTATTTCGGAAATAAATCCCGCGATTCGATCAGCCGTTTGAAAAAACAATATAAAAGCAAGCTCCCCCACTTCAAAGCCTCGGCCGAATCCCTCTTTAAAAAGGGGAGCGCGCTTTTTGAGCAGGGGAATTTCGAGATGGCCGCAAATGTTTTGAGCCAGCTTGCAAAAGAATATCCGAAAAGCAAATACATTACGCGAGCATGGCTTATGCTCGGCCGGGCAGAAATGCAAGCCAACAATTACCCGTCAGCCTTCAGCGACCTTGAAAAAGTAGCACAAGGAAACTCCGACCTGGCTGGCCAAGCAAGCTATTACCTAGGGCTCGCAAAAGGACGCCGCGGCCTGCTTGATGAAGCGATCGCCACCTTAAAAGTTGTCCTTGAAAAATATCCCGCTTCGGACTTTGCGGACGATGCCGCGTATTGGCTTGCGTACTACCAGGAGCTTAACGATCAAAACAGCGATGCGCTTATAAGTTATTACAACCTGATAAACAAATATCCATATAGCTCCTCTGTTCAGGCCTCCATCTGGAGAATGGGACGGATCTATTATTGGGCCGGCGATCTAAAGAACGCGATCACATATTTCCATCTTGCATCTCTTTATCCGGCAGATGAAAACACGTCCCGCAGCTATTTTTTCGAAGCAAAAGCGTATGAGCGGATGGGAAATCAAGGGATGGCCAAAGAGACCTACAAAAAACTGGCTGAAAGGTTCGACCATACCTATTATGGTTACCGGGCTATGGAGAAACTCCGAGGCTTCGGTTTGGCAATGATGACAGAACCAACCCCGAGCGGAGAAGATTATTCCCTCGCTTTAAATGAATTAAGCGATACGAAAGGCAGCGAGCTTTCCGCTATTATGGAGATCTGGGAAAAAAACAACCTTGGAGCCCTAAAAGGGAAGAACAGCAACGAAGTCAGGGTCCATCTTTCAAAATACAAAGAGCTCCTTTCGATCGGATTGGCCAGCTATGCGGCCGATGAAGCAAAATATCTTGTCCAGTCAACTTCGGACCCTGAAAAAGAGTCGCTGCAGCTAAAACTGGGGCAAGCCCTTATGCGCTCCGGAGCATATCAGACTTCAATTGCTTTCGCTGAAAAGAAAGTAAAATCGGCCATCTATGCCGGCAAACAGGATGCGCTCCCCAAAAAAGTATGGCAGCTCGCCTACCCAAAAGCCTATTGGGGAAATGTCTCAAAAAAGGCGGAACTATTTGGTCTCGACCCGTACCTTGTTCTAGCGGTCATGCGCGAAGAGAGCCGCTTTCTTCCCACCGCAAGATCAAAATCGGGGGCGCGGGGACTCATGCAGATCATGCCAAAAACGGGACTGGGAATAGCACACGATCTTGACATAGAATATTACAAGACGCATAGATTAACCGAGCCCGAACTAAACATCCAAATGGGAAGTTATTATCTATCCAATCTCGTTAAAAGGTTTGATAACAACGTTTATCTCTCGCTTGCAGGCTATAATGGCGGACCTAACAAAATAAAACGATACATTAATAATTGGTATGGCGGAAATTCTTCCCTGTTCGACCTCGACGAATTCGTCGAAAGCATACCCGCCAGGGAAACCCGGCTCTATGTCCAGAAAGTAATGGGGAGCTATTTTGAATACAAAAGATTATACGCCAGAAAAAGATAATATAGAGGGGATCCGCCCGCGAAAGTTCGATAATTTTATTGGCCAGGAATTGATCAAAAAAAACCTTCTCATCCACATAGATGCTGTCCGCTCCCGCGGGGAAGCGCTCGAACATCTTCTTTTTTATGGTCCTCCCGGCCTTGGGAAAACAACTCTTGCAAATATCATTGCCAACGAGATCAATGCCTCTATTAAAATAACTTCGGGGCCGGCCATTGAGCGGCCGGGGGACCTTGCGGCAATTTTAACGAACCTGAAAGAACATGACGTCCTCTTTATCGACGAGATCCATCGCTTAAATAATGTCGTCGAAGAGGTCCTTTATCCCGCTATGGAAGATTTTGCGCTCGATATTATTATCGGTAAAGGTCCGAGCGCCAGATCGATCCGCCTGGATCTTCCGAAATTCACCCTCATCGGCGCAACGACCAGAATTGGGCTTCTCTCCGCTCCTCTTCGCGATCGCTTTGGAATTATTAACCGGCTCGAATTTTATACTCTAAATGAAATAAAGGAGATCGTTATCCGCGCGGCAAAAACGATCAATATTAAGATCGACGAGGCGGGCGCAGTTGAACTCGCCAAAAGATCGCGCGGCACGCCTCGGATCGCGATCCGCTTCCTGCGCCGCGCGAGGGATTACGCTCAGGTAAAAGGAAGCAATATCGTAAGCAAAGAAGTTGCCGTTAGCTGTTTAGATTCGATGGAGATCGATGCGCTAGGCTTGGACAAGATCGGCCGCAAATATTTACTTACAATTATTGATAATTTTGGCGGAGGACCGGTCGGGGTCGAGACGATCGCAGCCGGAATTTCAGAAGAAGTCGAAACGATCGAAGACGTTTACGAGCCATATTTGATGCAGATCGGGTTCATTGAAAGGACACCAAGAGGAAGGATGGTCACACCTGCCGGAGCAACGCATGTTGGCCGAACATTAAAACAAACCAACGCAAACACCAAGCAATCTGAACTATTTTAAAAGGAGTATTACCATGGCAAGAAAAACAAAAGTTAATCGAAAGACCAAAGAAACCGAGATAAAGATCGATCTAAATATCGACGGTTCCGGCAAAAGTAAAATAAAATACCCTATTCCTTTTTTAGCCCACATGCTCGCCCTTTTTGCGAAACATGGATTATTTGATCTGAACCTGCAAGCCAAAGGCGACCTTGAGATCGATCTGCATCATTTAATTGAAGATACCGGGCTTACGCTTGGAGAAGCTTTCGCCAAAGCCCTGGGAAAGAAAGAAAAGATCGAGCGCTACGGACACGCCATAGTTCCAATGGATGAATCACTGGCAGAAGTAAAAGCGGCTATCGATATTTCCGGCCGACCGCATTTCACATTCAAAGCCGAATTTGATAAAGAATTGATCTACGCCGAAGTTGGAAAACATAAAGTTAAGCTTGAAATTGATGCCGAAATGCTGCGCGAATTTTTTGAGTCTTTCGTATACAAAGCCGGAATATCGCTGCACATTGAACTTGTCCGCGGGAAGAATACGCATCACAAGATCGAAGCGATCTTTAAAGCTTTTGGGGTTGCATTGCAAAGAGCCTGTGCGATCAATCCTCGAAAGAAGGGCGTTCCCTCGACAAAGGGGATATTATAGTTCCATGCCTTACGAAAGACGGACCTATCGAAATTATACAAAAGCCGATGATCTGGTTAAATTCGAAGTTGTCCAAAAAGAGACCGACCTTCTGATCTTAGCTGACAAGAACCTGCACGAACAAGCCATCGAGGCGATCGCAAAATACCGCGGCCAAATTGAAACCTACGGTGAAATAAATCCGGATTTTATTAAGTCCTTCACCCCTCTAAATGCTCGCCGCGACGCGCCCGAGATCGTAAAAGAGATGATCTCTGCCGCAAAAAGAGCCAAAGTTGGACCGATGGCTGCCGTTGCCGGAGCAGTCGCAGAATTTGTCGGGCGGGATCTTCTTGCTTATTCAAACGAGATAATCGTTGAAAACGGAGGAGATATATTCCTAAAAACAAACCGGCCCCGCAAGATCGGCATCTTTGCCGGAACATCCCCCTTTTCCGAAAAGATCGCGCTTGAAGTAGAGCCAAAAGAAAAAGGCTTTTCGGTCTGTACCTCTTCAGGAACGGTCGGCCCATCGTTTAGCTTCGGGAAAGCGGATGCGATCGTAACAATTGCCGAAAATGCGTCATTAGCCGATGCAGCTGCGACCGCCATCGGAAACCTTATCGTCGACGTTGCAGATATTAATAAAGGGTTAGCCCTTGCAAAAAGGATCAAAGGATTAGACGGCGTATTAATAATCAAAGATGATCAGATGGGGGCGATGGGAAAGATCAAGATCGTTCCGATTTAATACATAACCCTCGGTGTTATCAGAAAAACCAACTCTGTCTTCTCTTTTTCAACGCTCTTGCTTTGAAATAACGATCCAATTATCGGCAAATACCCCAAGACCGGTATTTTTGTAACATTTTCGCGATTATTTTCCGATAGCAATCCGCCGATCGCAATGGTCTCTCCGTCTTTTACCCTTACCGTCGCGGAAGCATTCCTGGTTGAAATAACAGGAAATTCCCCGGCTGAAGTAATTTTCCATTCTGAAATTGAAGAAACTTCCGGCTGGATAAAAGTCGTAATGTAGCCTTCTGTTCCGAGCTGCGGCGTTATTTTAAGTTTAACCCCGGCATCGATATAATTCACCGTCCATTGGCTTCCTGCTTGAGAGTTGCTCACCGGAACAGCATAGGGGATCCGGCTGCCAATATTGATCAAAGCTTCCTGATTGTCCAGTGTTGCGATCCTGGGGCTGGCAACAACCGTTGCCCTCCCCTCCGCAATAAGATAATTCAAGACCGAATTAATATCATCCGTTAACGCTGTCTTTTTTGTATCTTTCGAAGTTGTGAATTTAATGGCTCCGCTACCATAAGAGATCCCGATCTTCTGGGAATCGCTTTGTGTCAATTCTATTATTTTCCCTTCGATCAGGATCTGCGGTGATAGCTTGTCAAGCGAAGAGAGCAATAATTTGATCTCATTTATTTCTGAACCCCTCCCGCGGATAATAAGAGAATTCGCCCGCTCCCCTGCCTGAAAAACAGCGGCCGTAAATATTTTCGACAGGACCTCGCAAGCCTTAGCCGCAGTTATAAATTTTAATTCGATATTTTCCGTGTCCTGCTTATATCCGGTTTGCGACAGGTCTTGCGGCAAAGAAGAGATCAACAAAGTTTTCCCATGCCGTTCATAATTAAATCCATTGGTCCGAAGGATACTTTCGATCGCATCTTCAATTGAAATGTCTTTTAAATGGATCGTCGCTCGCTTCCCTTGCAAAATATTTTGGTCACCGGAAAGTACGACATCAAGCCCGGCACTTTTTGCCAGCGCTTGAACCGTACCAATGATCGGAGCATCCTCAAAATTGATCCAGGGGATACTCTCTGCCGCCAGCGAAGAACCAATGAAGCAAATCACCATAAAAAATATAACGGGTATCTTAAGAAACATTATTTTCCATCCTTTTTAAAAACAACCTTATTGTTCATGATTTGGATAATTCGATATCCATCCACAAGTTCTCCTAGCGAAAGGGCGGCCCCCTTCCCCCCAACTTCCAAGCATGCAACCGGCCGCCCCCCGCAAACGACCCCAACTAAGCGTGCATAACTTGACGAAAGAAGAAGGGGCTCGCCGCCAAAAACTAGCGATATTTCTGATTTCGATCGGGTTCCATAGACAAAAAGCGCTTCCCGGGTTGAAGTTTCATCATTTTGGGATCCTTCGCTTACTTCAATTTGCTTTTCGTTTGGTTTATCAGGCTCATTATTCGCACAGGAAGAAGAAAAAATAGTTATCATCAAAAGCAGGATCAAAAGCAAACTTAAGGTCACAAATTGTCTCCTCAAGTATTTGCCTGGCGCTTTTTCGTCGTTTGCTTGTTGTTTCATTGCTCATTTAGTTTATGAGCAATGTTATTGCCAGCGAAAGATCAAAAAGAAGGGATAGTCGTGGTCGGAACGGTCGGCGCATTTGGCTGAAAAGTTAAAACGATGTCGAGCGTCTTTGTCTCACCGCTGCCGATCGTCACTTCATTCGTCGTTCCCAGATATAAAATCGTTGCATCTGTTTTGGTGGTATAGGCTCCTGGCGGTATATTGGCAATACTATAATGCCCGGTTGAATCACTTAAAGAATACAAAGCGGTATTTTCTTGCAGATACACTCTAAAGTTTTGGATATTTCCGAACGTCGCATCTGAAACTTTTCCTTGCAACCATCCATTTGTGGTGACCGTAACAGTTGAGTGGCCAGAGATCCCTTCAATGCTCGCAGTGACGGTCCCTTCGCCGGAAGAGGCGCCGGCAATAAACAGGCCATCCGAAGAAATCGTCCCGATCCCTCCCGACACGGTCCAGGTCGGCGTTGCTTGCACAATAAATCCATTGATATCTTTTGCGATCGCCGCAAAGACGATCGATTGATTGATCCCGATCGTATCCGAAGTCGGCGTGACAGTTATACTAACAACGCTAGAGTTTATATCTCCACAGCCATTTAAAATTATAAATGACAAATTAA
>JBAYJF010000044.1:0-11345 GCA_041665245.1 Candidatus Margulisiibacteriota bacterium
CGCCAAATAATTAACTTTTATCATTGTTTTCTTTTCTCCTATATCCTTTCTATTCCCCTTAATCCCTTTGGTCCCTCCTAGTCCTTACCCCTACATGTATATTATCGTAACAACTTGGCAAAAATTGCAGTCAAAATGGGAAAATCTTTTATTGGGTTTGACGAAAATGGTATAATCAAATATGCTGCTTTTGAACGTCTGTTGCGCGCCATGTGTCCTGCCGCTTGTGGATAAATCAAATCCTGAGCAGGTATTATACTTTTACAATCCCAACATCTCCCCAAAAGATGAATATGCGAAACGATTTGAGGCCGCAAGCATAGTTGCCCATGAATTTGGGCTTAAACTCATCGATGGAGTCTATGATCATGAAGAATGGCTGGCCTATTTAAGCGGTAATCTTCCTAACGAGCTTGAAAGTTACCCCGAAAACAGCCCGCGTTGCCAAGCCTGCTTTGAATACCGGATAAACAATATTGCAAAATATGCCAAAGAGAATGGTTTTGATGGCTTTTCAACGACCTTGAGCGTTAACCGCTTCAAAGATACCAGCTATATTAATAGTTATTCGCGCCAGATGGCAGATAAATATGGCATTAAGTATGAAGAATTCAAGATCGACCCTCAAACTGCGCATCAAAAAGGGGTCGAGTTATCGAAAAAGCTTGGTTTGTATAGGCAGCGGTTTTGCGGCTGTGAGTTTAGCCAGAATCGGAACACCCGTTAGTTTTTCGATTACCTCTGCATTCGTTTTTTCCGACCGTTCTTTCCCCGTATAGCCATTCATGATGATCCCCAGGATCGGTATTTTTCGGCTGGCAAGGGCTTCAAGGGTCAAGAGTGTATGATTGATCGTTCCCAGCCCTGCGCGCGCTACAATAATTGCGGGGATCCCCATATCTTTGATCAGATCGGCGACAAAGTAATTTTTTGTTATTGGGACCAGCGCACCGCCTACCCCTTCTACTAATACAAGATCATGTTTCTTTGATAATAATTTATAAGCATTAAAAATCTTTTTGAGGTTGATTTTCTTGTCTTGCGTCATTGCGGCAGCGTAGGGGGATAGAGGATATTTTAACCTGATTGGATTAATTAGATCCAGAGAATCTTTTAGTGCCAACTTCTTCTTTAAATAAATTGCGTCATTGTCATTGTTCGGACCGCATGAGATCGGCTTCATTACTCCGACATCGAGCCCTTCGGAAAGCAGCTCTTTGGCCAGCAAGTAAGTAATATGCGTTTTTCCTACGCCGGTATCAGTTCCTGTAATAAAGACGCCAGGCATTCGATCTCCTCCTTGCTATGCTCCGCGGATAAGGTTATTCGCAAACGGCTTTCATTCTTTGGCACGGTTGGCGGACGGATACCGATCACGAAATAACCTGCGTTGAATAATTTTTCAGCATCCTCGATGGGTCTTTTTGTTAAAACTGGAAAGATCGGGGGCACTGATTTTGTGCCTAACAATGAATTTAATTGATGGATATTTTGGGCTAGCTTCCTCACATAACAATTATCTTTTTCGATGATCTCCAATGCGGCCAACGAGGCTGCGCAAATAGCCGGGGGCAGGGCGGTCGTATAAATAAAACTACGGGCCTTATTACGCAGATAATCGATCAGTTTTTCACTCCCGGCAATAAACCCTCCTAGGCTTCCAACTGCCTTCGAAAGCGTTCCCATTATAAAATCGGTCTGTCCTTCAATATCAAAGTGTTCTTCTATTCCCTTACCCCTTGCCCCTAATACGCCCGTCGAATGTGCTTCATCAACCATAACCATCGCAGCATATTTTTTTGCGAGTTTATTGATCTCTGGCAAGGGAGCAATATCGCCATCCATACTAAAAATAGCATCTGTGATGATCAACCTCTTTTTGAACTTGTCGGACTTTTTTAAGATCGTTTCAAGCGATCCCATATCGCAATGCTTGAAGACCTGCAGCTTGGCCTTTGATAATTTAGAGGCATCAACAATTGATGCATGATTTAAACGGTCAATAATTACCGTATCTTTTTCATCGACAAGCGAAGTGATCGCGCCAAGATTAGCCATATATCCGGTAGGGAAAACAATAGCTGTTTCGCGTCCTTTGAATGCTGCTATTTTGCTTTCAAGCGCTTCATGAATAATTGTGTTGCCGGAAATAAGTCTCGATGCACCACTCCCAACTCCGAACTCCCTGACTATCTGAACTGCTTTTTCGATCACTTCCGGATGTTGCGAAAGGCCTAAATAGTTATTGGAAGCAAAATTAATGCACTCTTTTCCATTGATCGTGACTTTTGTCCCAGTTACTTTTTCAATGGTCTTTAACGTTCTATATAGGCCCGAATTATGTAATTCGTTTAGTTCTTGATCAATAAATTCAAACATTAGATTCGATCTCCAAACCTAGATCCCTAATCATCTCCAGATCTTTCTCCGGGCTTTGACCTTTAGTTGTCAGATAATTTCCGATTAAAATAACATTGGCGCCGGCTGGGAAGATGAGCGGCTGCAGATGTCTCAAGTTCAACTCTCTTCCGCCCAGTATGCCGATATCTTGTTTGGGCAATATGAAACGATAAGCTGCGATAAGTTTTAAAATATCCAGCGGCCGCATCGGTTTATAATTTTTTGCGGCAGGCGTCCCTTCCACCGGATTTAGTATATTTATTGGAACCGATTCAACGCCAAGCTCCTTTAATTCGAAGGCGAACTCGATCCGCTGTTCCTCGGATTCACCCAAGCCAAAGATCCCGCCGGAGCATACTTCCAGTCCGGCTTCTTTGGCCGCCTTGATCGTGGCAACTCTTTCTTCATATGAATGCGTGCCGCAGACATTGTTAAAAAAACTCTTTGCAGTCTCTAAATTATGATGGAGTCTTTTCAGACCGGAATTCTTTAATTTAATGATCTGTTCTTTGGATAAAGTTCCAAGCGATACGCATCTGTTCATTCCCGTTTCGTTGGATATTTTTTTTACGGCGTTTCCAATTGTATTCAGATCATCCTCGGAATGAACGGTCTTTCCGGATGTTACAATGGAGAAACAGGTAGCCTGCATATCCTTTTCAGCATCCTTGGCATAGGTGACGATTTCATTTTCAGAAACTAATGGATAGGTTTCAACCTTGGTTTTGTGATGAGACGATTGAGCGCAGAAAGAGCAATTCTCGCTGCAGCGGCCGGATTTTGCGTTGCTAATGGCGCAAAGCCTGATCTTCTTCCCCTTATATTTAAAGCGGACAGTATTTGCCGCGTCCAATAGGGTATAGATATCTTTATCTTCCGTTGTAATGATTAAAAGCGCTTCAGCCGGAGAAACGGCGTATCCACCAATGACTTTTTGAGCTAATTCTTGATAATTCACGCTAAAGATTATAACATAAGTATATGCTGATCACTTACCTGCATGGCTTTGCGAGTAATCCCGATGTCTGGCAAAGCCAGCCGAAAGGCTATGCGCCAAAGCTCGATCTTTCCGATTTAAAAAAAGAATGTGCTCGATTAGGGGGAGAATTGCCGGATAATACAACTTTGGTTGGCTGGTCAATGGGAGGGATGCTGGCGCTCAAAATGGCGCTCGATTTTCCAAATAAAATAAAAAGTTTGGTCCTTGTATCAACTTCTCCCAAATTTGTA
The DNA here is from genome assembly GCA_041665245.1 of Candidatus Margulisiibacteriota bacterium. Classification (GTDB taxonomy): domain Bacteria; phylum Margulisbacteria; class WOR-1; order O2-12-FULL-45-9; family XYB2-FULL-48-7; genus JBAYJF01. The sequence goes on from JBAYJF010000044.1 coordinate 3,631, forward strand.
GCAGGTGACGATTACCCCTGCGGATTATCCCCTGTGATTTTAAGAAAAATACGCAAGGATATTAAACGAGGCGGGATCGTTGTTTTTCATCACCTGGCGTTTAAAGATGATCGCTTTCCAGGAAAAGAGATCGTTTCAATTGACAAGGCGATCCAGGAATTGGATGAACTGGAAAGAATTGACCTAAGAGAGGCGCTAAATAAAATCAAAGTCCCAACATTAATAATTCATGGAGAAAAAGATGAGATCTGTCTTCCATCCGCGGCTGAATATCTGCATAATAGGATCGCAGGAAGCAGGCTAGTAATATTGAAAGATGTTTGGCATGCTCCGCAGCTGGAAGTGCCAGAGAAGTTTAACGCGTGCTTAAAGGAATTTATTGGTCATGCAGCATAAAAACAAGATAAAAGAAAACTTTTCTAAAAGTGCCGAAAATTATGAGCAGCATGCCAAGTTGCAAAAAGATCTGGCTGATCGCATATTTGGTTTTATAAAGGAATTAAGGCCAAATAGCATCCTTGATATCGGCTGCGGGACCGGGTATCTGGCCAATGAAACGGCAAGGCACTTTGCTTCCGCAAAAGTGATCGGGATCGATATCGCAGAGGGAATGATCAATAAAGCAAAAAAGGAATACAAACTTCCTAATCTTGAGTTTGATGTCCAAGACGGCGAGGTTTTGCCGTACAAGCAGGATGATTTTGATCTTGTCATCTCTAACGCAGCTATGCAGTGGATGGATTCCTATAAAGTATTGTTGAAATTAAAAGAGGTGTTAAAAGCGGACAGAAAGTATGTTTTTACGACTTTTGGCCCTAAAACGCTTTATGAATTGAAGGAGTGCGGTTTTAGGATAAACGATTTCCTGCCGGCGGAAGAATTAGAAATGCTTGCAAAAAGAGCCGGATATGATGTTGAAAAAATATATTCGGAAGAAATTAAACGCGAATATTCAGATATTAAGCAGATCGTTAAAAGCTTAAAAGAGACCGGCGCTCACGGGGTTAAAATTGATAGAAAGCAAAGCGGGAATGGCTTTAAAGCGATGAAAACGTACAGGGAACAATATTGTCCTGATGGCAAAGCGACCGCTACCTTTGAAGTAATATTTTGTTCTCTTATCGCCCGCAGATAAATGTTATAATAGCGTAAGTCCATGCTGGTGTAGCTCAGTTGGTAGAGCAGCTGTTTCGTAAACAGCAGGTCATCAGTTCAATTCTGATCACCAGCTTATTTAAATGACAAATTAAAAATGTCAAATGACAAATGTATGAAAATAATAATAATTGGTGCGGATGGACAGCTCGGAAGCGATCTTAGCAGAATAATTCCTGTGGAGATGCAGATCCCCTTGACGATCAAAGATATCGATATTTCTCAAAAAGAAAGAACTATCGATATCATAAAAAAACACTCGCCGGATGTTGTAATTAACACAGCTGCTTACCATCGGGTCGATGACTGTGAAGATAATGTTGAGACCGCGTTTTTGGTCAATTCGATCGGTCCCCGGTATCTTGCTCTTGCCTGCAAAGAGATAAATGCAAAACTTGTCCATGTTTCCACGGATTATGTTTTTGACGGAAGTAAAAAAACTCCATATTTGGAAGACGATCTGCCGAAACCGCGATCGGTCTACGCAATATCAAAATTAGCGGGAGAATATTGCGTTCGGACCATCTATGAGAAACATTTTGTTGTCAGGTCTTCCGGTCTATACGGAATTGCCGGATGTTTGGGGAAGGGTGGCGGTAATTTTGTAGATAATATTATAAAACAAGCCGAAAGTAATCCTGAACTTAAGGTTGTGGGAGACGAAGTCGTTTCCCCGACATATTCCGCTGACCTTGCAAAGAAAATATTTGAACTAATAAAAACAGAGCACTATGGCTTATATCATATCGTCAACCATGGGGGAGCTTCCTGGTATGCCTTTGCGAATAAAATATTCCAAATCATGGGAAAGAAAATCATTATTAACGAAGTAAAAGCCTCGGATTTTAAATTAAAGGCCTCTCGTCCATCTTATTCTGTACTGCAAAACGGGGCGTTAAAGAAGATCGGGCTTGATGACCTAAGGACCTGGGAAGAAGCTCTTGCGGACTATTTAGCACAAAAGGGTTATTTGAAAAATAAATAGCATGAAAATTGCGATCGTCCATGATTTCCTCAACCAATTTGGCGGGGCCGAGCGAGTTGTTGAGGCCTTGCACGAAGTTTTTCCGGATGCTCCGATCTACACTTCCATCTATGATGAAAATGCACTGCCGACCGCTTTTAAACAAATGGATATTCGCACTTCATTCATGCAAAAGATCCCTTTTATATCTGCAATGTTCCGCTATTATTTTTTCTTGTATCCCTTGGCCTTCAATTCTTTTGACCTGTCCGAATATGATGTGATCCTCTCATCCAGTTCTGCTTTTGCAAAAGGGATAAGAAAGGCGCCTGGCCAGCTCCATATCTGTTATTGCTATACTCCGATGCGTTTTGCCTGGCGGTATGAAGATTATGTAAAGAAAGCGAGAATCCCGGAGTATCAGAAATATTTTCTCCCTTATCTGCTTGAGCCGATCAGGGATTGGGACCTGAAAAACTCTGAAAGCGTTGACCATTTTGTAGCGATATCAAAGTTTGTTGCGCACAGGATCCGCAAGATTTATAAAAGGGAGTCTGATATAATTTATCCTCCGGTTGATACGGATAATTTCAGGATATTGGACAATGACAAGGATTATTTCCTGGTCGTATCAAGGCTCGTTTCATATAAAAGGGTAGATCTGGTAGTTGATGCTTTTAATGAGTTGGGTTTTCCGCTTTTTATAATCGGGGATGGTCCGGAGCGAAAAGAGCTGGAGAAAAAATCGCAGGAAAATATCCGATTTCTGGGAAAACTAAGTGACCAGGATCTATCGAAATATGTTGCAGAGTGCCGTGCTCTGATATTTCCGGGTGAAGAAGATTTTGGGATCACTCCGCTCGAGGCGATGGCGTGCGGAAGGCCGGTAATTGCGTATCGGGCAGGCGGGGCCGAAGAAACGGTCAATGAGCCGGAGACCGGCATGTTTTTTGACCGGCAAGAGCCGGAAGAGCTGGCAAACGCGGTAAAAAAGTTCGTATTTGAATGCTATGATAAACGAAAGATCCGCCAACATGCGATGGCATTTGACCGAAAGAATTTTAAAAAACTGATATGGGAGTATGTAAATGAAAAATTCGAAAAACGCGATTAAGGCGAAAAAACAGAATAACTGGTTCACGTTCGATTTTTGCATAGAAATAATCCTCCTTATTATTATGTTTTTGATCCCGATAATTTATGACCGCCGGGTCGGCATTGTTTTTTCCGGGACAAAGATCGCCTGGCTAAGGGCATTTGTGATCATTGCCTTAAGCGTCTGGTCGATAAAACTCCTTATTACGAAGAAGCATACTTTTATCCGTACTTCGCTTGATTGGCCGATCCTGACATTTTTATTTACGACAACGATCGCGGCGTTATCTTCGATCCATGTTTTTGTCAGCATAGCCGGGTTTTACGGTCGGTTTGAAGGGCTCACTACTTGGTATGTCCTTGGATTGTTGTTTTTTATTGTAACTAATTTTATTAATACCCATGAAAAGATCAAACGCATTATCATAAATGCCGTACTGGGCGGGGTCGTTATGGCCGTTTATGGGATCATTCAGCGGCAGGAGATCGATCCCTATGCATGGGGCGGCGTGATCACCTGGCAGAGAATCATTGGCACGATCGGCCAGCCAAATTTCCTGGCCGCCTATGTGATCATGGCATTTTTTCTTGCCTTGATCCTATTATTTGAAAAGAAGGATTATAGTTCTAAAATAAATTGGAGTGAGCAGCTCTTGCCACTCGGCTGTTTTTTCTTTATACAAGCGCTTTATGTCACAATGATCTATTCGATCTATAGTCTTGAGGGTGGGGACATCTTTTTGTGGTATTCCGGTTTTGGCTTGATGACCGCAGCCGCGATCCTCTTTTCGTTTAATTATAAGAAATTACATCCGCTTGTTTTTAACATGATCTTGGGATTTGTTTTGATATTATTATATGTTTGCCTTTTATATACGCAGAGTCGCGGCGGATATATGGGCATTTTTACGGGAGGAGTTTTGTTTGCGCTGCTTGCAGGTAGGAAATTGATCTTTGATAATTGGAAGGTTGTTTCTTCCCTTGGTGCGGTTTTGCTGCTTATTTCTGTTTTTACTATGACAAAAGCGGAATATTCTCCGGTTCAGAGGTTTACAGACGAAGTTAAAACAAAAGCGGAAAAACTCGAGTCCGGAAAAGTGAATAGCCGTTTGGAATTAGGTGGAGCGGCAGGATCTCGCGGAGAAACGTGGACAAGCGCGTTCAATATCATTTCGGATTATCCTCTTTTTGGCGTAGGGACGGAAGTGTTGAAGATGGTCTTTCCGCGCTATGAAACAGAATTATTTAGGTTCAAAGAAGCTTTTCATGTCAAACAGGACCGCAGCCACAATGAAACGCTCGATGTCCCGGTCACAAAGGGGATGATATCGTTTTTTGTTTATTTGTGGATAATGTTTGTTATTTTCAGGAAAGTTTCTCTGCTCAGAAAAAACATATCCGACCAGCAAAGATTGATGATCGCCGGCATTCTTGCCGCGATCTTGGCCTATATTATTCAAAATCAATTCAGCTTTGGCGTGATCGCGATCACATTGTTGTTTTGGATAGCCTGGGGGATGCTGATGGTGGCGACGGAAACAGTGGATAAAGGTTCGGAGGATGCGCCGATCAGCCTTTCCACAAAAGAGATCCCATATATCCCGATCGCGCTGGTCATTCTTGTGGCTTCCGGATCAATATATGTTTCGTTCCTATCTTTTCGCGGCGACCTGTTATTTAAATCCGGAAAGAACTTTCTTGAGCAGAGAATGTTCCCTCAAGCTGCCGATGAATTTAAAAAGTCTTTGGTCGTTTATCCATTTGAAGGGACAACGATCTCGCATCTGGCAATTGCATATTTGAATGCAGGCGACGGAGAAAAGGCGGAAAAGGTCCTTTTGCACGGAACAAAGATCGACCCATACAATGCGGATAATTTTTATATGCTTTCCCGCCTATATTTATCACAGTATGATCGCGGCGACAAAAACATTATGCCGAAAGTTGTCATGAACGTAGAGATCTCGCTTAAATTGGATCCATATTATGCGGAAAGCTACGATACTAAAGGAGCGATCTTTGAAAGAGAAGGGAAAATTAAAGAAGCCTATTTGATGTATGTTAAGGCCTTTCAGGTCAATCCAAATTTGCCGGGGCCAATTGAAAAGATCACCTTCCTGAGCAAGCAATTGGGCGAAACAAATAAGGCGAAAGCCATGTTCCAGAAAACTTATGATGAATTTCCAAATAATTTGGAAGTATTTAAAGCCCTTGGAAGAATGTAATGATATTTAAGGTCTTGGCCGATGCTTTTTTAGTTAATTTATCTTTTATCTTTGCCTATTATCTTAGGTTTAAGGTCTTCGTTTTTATAACGCCGTCTTCCGCTCCGATCTTTGGAAAATATTTGGGCATCCTGATATTTATCACGATCATCTGGCTGGCGGTATTTAAATTGGTCGGTTTGTATGAGAATAAAAAGTTCACCGCGCTGGTCGATGAAATTGCGATGCTTTTTGTCGGGGTCGTGGCATCAACGCTGGTCCTGCTTGGTTTATTGTTTTTAAATCGAGAATTTTGGTTCTCCCGCCTGCTGGTTGCAAATGCGGGGATAATTGCTTTTCTTGCGATCGGGCTTGGCAGGATCCTCTCTTTCTGGCTTGTCCGTTTTTTAAAATTAAAAGGGGTAAAAGTAAAGAATGTTCTGATCCTTGGTGCGGGAGATATCGGCCTTACTTTGGCGGATAAAATGCTGCATGATAAATATCTTGGCTACAGCTTAAAAGGTTTTCTGGATGATGATCCGCAAAAGGTTGGAACAAGCATTAACGGTGTCCGGGTGCTCGGAAAACTTATTGACTGTAAGGACATAATAAAGAAACTAAAAATTGATGAAATTATTATCTCTTTTTCTTCAATTTCAGACCAGCGGATCCTGGATATTATTACTGAATGTGAAAAGTTGAGAGTTGAGTTTAAATTGGTACCGGGTATTCTCGAGCTTATTGCCAGCCGGATCGATACGGACGAAATTGCCGGCATCCCTCTATTAACGGTTTCTGAGATCAGGCTAAAAGGACTCAGCGCTATTCTGAAGAGAACGGCAGACTTGATCTTGTCCGGGATCGGGCTGGTTATTTTATTGCCATTATTTGTTGTTGTAAGCATTTTAATTAAACTTACTTCTCCCGGGCCGGTCTTTTGCGTCCAAAAAAGGATCGGGATCGAAGAGCAGCCTTTCATGATGATCAAATTCCGCTCCATGGTCGAGAACGCGGATAAGCTTTTACCCGATCTGCAACCCTTGTCGGAAGCAAAGGGGCACCTTTTTAAAATTAAAAACGATCCGCGCTTGACGCCTATCGGAAGTTTTATTAGGCATTACAGCATTGACGAACTTCCGCAGCTTATCAATGTTTTTTTAGGGCATATGAGCTTGGTCGGGCCCAGACCGCCGCTGACGCACGAAGTCGAGAAATATAATGCCTGGGAAAAAAAACGCCTCAGAGTAAGGCCGGGGATCACTGGTTCCTGGCAGGTCTCTGGCCGGTCGCTGCTCCCATTTGACGATATGGTTCGCCTCGATATTTATTATATTGAAAACTGGTCGCTCTGGCTCGATCTTAAAATACTTTTCCGCACTATACCCGTTGTTATTTTAGGAAAAGGGGCTTATTAGAGGACGATGATCTTTCCGCGCCGCATGGTTGAACCGCCGGTGCCGGTTATTGAAAGAAGGTAGGGATAAACTCCGTTTGAAACAGTATTTCCGAATTGATTGATGCCGTTCCAACTAATATTGTTGTTTTGGTCGGCCGAGAATCCTTTGGTCCATAAGGTCGTTCCGGATAGATCATAAATGGAAATATTTGCACTTGCCGGGAGATAACTCGGGTCGACCGTAAAAATAATGGACATGATCTTGTCATTGTTTGGAGAAAATGGATTTGGTCCATTGCCAAAATTCGTAATGATCGTGTTTTGGGATAAAACTTCAGAAAAAACAATAACTTCTTTGGTTGTGGCATTGCCGGCCTGATCAATCGATCCAACAAGGATCGTGTTTTTGCCATTAACGAGCGGGATGGTTTTTGAAAAATATTCTTGATCCAAGAGGAAGGAATAGAGCTTTGTTCCATTATTGCTTATATCTAAAGTAACCTTTGAATTATCATATGCCTCTCCGCTCAGTAAAAAACTTGAACTGTTTAAATGATCATTACTCGAAGAAAAAATATTTAATATAGGGTTTGTTTTATCCGTTGTTAAATTGAACGAAAAGGATCTTCCGACATTTCCGACGGTATCTCTGGGCGAAACGACGACCTTATAGACCTCATTGTCTCGTATTGGCAGGTGAATTTTATAGAGCGACCTGGATTCGCTTGAATTAACCAGCGACTCTAGCGAAATGCCGTTTATTGTAACTTTTGTCCCGTAATTGTCGATCCCGGCCCCGGTATCGCTGAACGGGATCGCAAAGGAAGTGTTTGAGTTTGTGTAGGCAAAATCATTTGTTTTGATGGTGGGTTCGGGCGGGGCTGTGTCAATATTGAGTCTA
>JBAYJF010000045.1:0-11313 GCA_041665245.1 Candidatus Margulisiibacteriota bacterium
CCCTCAAAGCAGATCTTTTTAAGGTCAAAGCCAAGGATCTGATTCGCCTTATCAAGAAGAGATTCGGCTAATTCCTTCCCCATCCCAACCGACTGGGAACCTTGTCCTGGAAACACATATGCGGTATTCATTAACCTCTAAGCTCTTTTATTTTTTTGATGATCAACGGAAGGTATTCAAGGACATCGCCAACAATTCCGTAAGTGGCGACTTTGAAAATTGGAGCATCCGGGTCGCGATTGATCGCGACGATCGTATCGGCCGACTGCATGCCGACCAAATGCTGGATCTTGCCGGCAATTCCGCAGGCAATATATAATTTTGGAGAAACTGTTTTTCCGGTTTGGCCAACTTGATGGTGAGCGGAGATCCAGTCTGCGTCCACCGTTGCACGCGATGCGCCAACGGCCCCGCCAAGGAGCTGCGCCAGCTCTTCAACTAATTTAAAGTTTTTTGGATCCCCTAATCCTCGACCGCCGGAAACAATAATTTCCGCATCGGCAAGATTCACTTTCACCGATTCGTCTTTTACGATGCTTAATAATTTAACGATCAGATCTTCCGGACTAATGACCGGATTAAATCGAATAACATTCTCATTGTTTTTTGTTTTTGGATTTTGGTCTTTGGTCTTTTTGAATACCTTTGGTCTGACAGTAGCCATCTGCGGTCGATGATGCAGCGTCTGGATCGTCGCCATAATATTTCCGCCAAAAGCAGGACGAGTTTGCAGGAGATGCCCTTTTTCGGGATCGATCCCTAAGCTCGTACAGTCGGCGGTTAGCCCTGTTCCAATGCGGATCGCCAGCCTTGCGGCAAGGTCTCTCCCCTGAGTAGTTGCGCCAAGCAAAAAGATCTCCGGTTTGAATTTGTTGATCGCTTCGGAAATTGCCCTTGTGTAAGGCGCAGTATGATAATGTTTTAACTCCGGATGGATTATTACATAAACTTTATCGGCCCCGTAGCTAAATAGGTTGTCGATCTCGTCTTCTACGCTGCTATCGCCGCACAAAACCGCAGACAATTCGGTATTTCTGAGCTGGGCAAGTTTTTTCCCTTCGGTTAATAGTTCGTAAGTTACGGATTGGGCCTTTCCTTCTCTTTGTTCCGCAAAGACCCAGACTCCTTTGTAATGGGAAAGATCTGTCCCCGGACTCTTTTTCAGATCGATCTCGATCGCTTTAAACTTACAAGTGGGAACACAGGCGCCGCAGAGCGTGCAGGTGTTAAGGTCAATTACGGCTTTTTTGCTCTCCATCTTGATCGCCGCGAACGGGCACCCTTTTACGCAAAGGGTACAACCAATACATTTATCGAGGATTACTTTTATGCTCATATTAATTTTCTTTCTCTTAATTTACCGATCAAAGCGTCAACGATCTCGTCCTTTTCTCCGGATAATATCTCTCCGCCGCCTTTGGCTGGAGGAGTGAAGATCTTTACGACCGAAGTTGGGGAAGCATTTAGGCCCAGGTTCTTTGTGTCAGCGCCAATATCGGCGGCCGACAGCATTTTAATTTCGGCTTTTTTAGCGCGCATCATCCCTTTCAGCGAAGGGAGTCTTGGGGAATTGATCTGTTTAACGACCGTGATCATCGCCGGCAAAGTTGTTTCGACAACTTCGTTATCTTCTTCCAATAATCTCTCCGCCTTAACTTTTCCGCCATCAATTTCGATCTTTACCGCAAAGGTGACTTGGGGGATATTCAGCCATTCGGCGATCCCGGGACCCACCTGGGCGGTATCGCCATCGATCGCCTGCTTGCCGCAAAGGATCAGATCGTAATGGCCGATCTTTTTGATGGCTTGGGAAAGGGTATAAGAAGTTGCCCAAGTATCGGAACCGGCAAAAGCGCGGTCAGAGACTAGAACGACCTCATCGGCCCCCATCGCAATGGAAGTCTTGAGTGCTTCGGATGCTTGGGGGGGGCCCATAGTAAGGACGGTGACCTTCCCGCCGTGTTTTTCCTTAAGTTGAAGAGCAGCTTCGATGGCATTTTCGTCAAAGGGGTTGATAATGGATGGAACGCCCTCTCGAATGAGGGTGTTAGTCTCAGGGTTTATCTTAACCTCGGTCGTATCCGGCACCTGTTTAATACAAACTATAATATCCATACTTTAAATGAATCCAAAATCTCAACCCCGCTACCCAAACCCATTATGGAGCCCGAATCTTGAGGTTAGGACTTTGGATTCCTTGCTAGTATACCATGAAAGGTTCTTTTGGAAAAGAAAATTACTTCTTCGCTGCTACCTTGATCAATCCCAAACCGATCTGATTTCTCTGGATCTGGTTGGTCCCTTCATAGATCTGGGTGATCTTGGCATCGCGAGCCATCTTCTCGACCGGATATTCTTTCATATAACCATATCCGCCCAAGACCTGGATAGCATCGATCGTAACTTTCATCGCGGTATCCGATGCGAAAAGTTTGGCTTGTGAAGCAGGGAGTGTGTAATCTTTTGCTCCGGCATCGATCATTCTTGCACAGGAATAAACTAAAGCCCTTGCCGCTTCGATCTGGGTCGACATGTCCGCCAAAATATGAGCCACCGCCTGGTTGGCAATGATCGGTTTTCCAAATTGAACCCTTTCTCTAGAATATTTGAGCGCTTCATCGAGGGCTCCCTGTGCGATCCCGACTGCTTGCGCCCCGATCCCAGGCCGAGTTAGGTCCAACGTCTTCATCGCAACAATAAAACCCATCCCTTCTTTTCCAAGAAGCTGGCTTTTGTGAATTTTGCAATCCTGGAATACTAATTCACGCGTTGCTGAACAGCGAATACCCATTTTGTTCTCTTTTTTCCCAAAAGTGAACCCTGGCGTCCCCTTTTCAACAATGAAAGCAGATGCGCCTCGCGGACCGCGTGTTTTATCGGTTATCGCAATGACCGTGTAGGTTTCAGCTTCTCCGCCGTTGGTGATCCATTGCTTCGTGCCATTCAATATATAGTAATCGCCGTCTTTTTTAGCAGTTGTTTCCATCCCGGCAGCATCCGAACCGGCATTGGCTTCGGTCAATCCGAAAGCCGCCAGTTTTTTACCGGCCGCTATTTCGGGCATATATTTTTTCTTCTGTTCCGGTGTTCCAAACAGCAGGATCGGAGTTGAACCAAGAGCCGAAGCAGCAAAGGTTACGCCGACACCGCCGCAGATCCGGCTGATCTCTTCCGTTGCCAAGCAGAAATTAAAAACGCTCTGTCCCATTCCGCCAAGATCTTCCGGAATATATAATCCGCAAAGGTCGGCTTCCGCGAACGCTTTTAATGCCTCCCATGGAAATTCTCCGGTTTCATCCCATTCTGCTCTTTTTGGCAGTGCTTTTTCAATTGCTACTTTTCTGGCCAGGTCCCGGATCATCTGCTGTTCTTCCGTCAATAAATAATCCATTCCTATACTCCTCCGTTTACCACTTAATTAAATTCGCTCCGTAAGTAAGCCCCGCGCCAAACCCCGACAAAACTACCAGATCCCCTTCTTTTATTCTCCCGCTCTTGTTTGCTTCATCGAGTGCCAGGGGGATCGATGCGGCCGAGGTGTTTCCGTACTTTTGTAAGTTAACATAAACCCTTTCTTTTGACAAGCCCAATTTTTTTGAAACGTGGTCAATGATCCGGCTATTCGCCTGATGTGGAATAAACAAGTTAATATCGGCAACCGAATGGTTCGACTGCGCCAAAATGTCCTTCAGCGAAGTCTCCAATGCCCTTACGGCGAATTTAAAAACTTCTTTCCCGTCCATTTTGATAAAGCGCCCATTCTTTTCTTCCGGATCACGGCTCCCGCCGCCCGGCATAATTAAATATTTGCCCAGTATCCCTTCCGCGCGGATCAAGCTTGATAAAACACCTCTTTCTTCTTCGGTTGCGGTAAGGACCACCGCCCCGGCCGCATCGCCAAACAAGATACAGGTCCCGCGATCGGTCCAATCCAGATACTTTGTAAGCGTATCGGCTCCAACGACCAATATATTTTTATACGTTTTTGACTCAATAAAAGCCGCTGCGGCAGTTAATGCAAAATTAAAGCCCGAACAAGCTGCCGAAACATCAAAGGCCGCCGCATTGACGGCCCCTATTTTATCCTGGACAATGCAGCCAACGGAGGGAAAAAGATAATCCGGCGAACAGGTCCCTACTATTATAAGGTCAAGCACCTTTGGATCGATCCCTGCCGCTTTGATCGCTTTTTGGGCAGCAATAACCGCAAGATCGGATGTTGATGTGTTTTCGTCCGAAACCCTTCGCTCTTCGATCCCCGTCCTCTCCCTGATCCATTCATCCGAAGTTTGAACCATTTTTTCAAGGTCACTGTTCGTAACTATTCGCTCTGGAACACAGGAGCCGGTCCCGATTATTTTAGCTCTCATTCTTATTTTCCACCTTTTTAATACAACCGACAAGGTCGTTTGATACGGCTTCATTGGCCGCTTTGATCGCATTTTTGATCGCCTTGGATTTTGCCCTACCATGCGCTTTATAAACCACTCCATTGATGCCAAGCATCGGTGTTCCGCCAACCTCGTCATACTCAATGCTCTTTTTAATGCTTGCTAAGGCCGGCATAAGCAGTATCGCCGCAAATTTAGTTATCAAATTCTTTCCCAACTCTTTTTTAAACAATTCAATTATATAATGACTTAGAGATTCACCGAATTTTAAGACCAGATTCCCGACAAATCCGTCGCAGACGATCACGTCGCATTTGTCAGTGAGGATCTCTTTTGCTTCAACGTTGCCGATAAAATTAATATTTGAATTATTTAAAAGTTCCCAGCTTTGGACCGAAAGCTCGTTCCCTTTTTCTTTTTCTTCCCCGATATTCAATAATCCGACCCGCGGGCTGTTGATATGCATCACGTGCTCGGCATATTGCGATCCCATTTGGGCAAATTGTTCCAGATGTTTTGGCTTGCAATCTACATTTGCCCCCATATCCAATAATAGTACATAGCCGTTTGGGGTTGGGAAGATCGTAGCGATCGCCGGCCTCTCAACACCAGGAATGCGTCCTAGCCCAAAAAGCGACGCGGCCATAAGAGCGCCCGTATTTCCAGCCGAAATGATGGCGTCCGCTTCCTTTTTCTTAACTAAGGAGACTGCAATGTTAATTGAGGAGTCTTTCTTTTGTTTTACGGCAGAAACCGGGGATTCATTGTTAGTAATTACTTCCGAAGCATGAACAACCGAGATCTTTCCCTTTTTCTTGTATCTTGAAAGTTCCCGGTTGATCTTCTCTTGGTCTCCGACTAAAACTATCTCGGCAGAGATCTCATTTGAAGCAAGGACCGCGCCCTTAACCAATTCAACGGGGGCATAGTCGCCGCCCATCGCGTCAACGGCGAGCCTTATCACCCTTTTTTAGCCTTTTTCGTTTTAAGTTTAACAACTTGGCGGCCGCGATATTTGCCGCAGCTTGGGCAAGCGTGATGGGGAAGCATTACACCTCCGCACTCAGGACAAGCGGTGGTCGGAACGTTCTCTAATGTGTAGTTTGAGAACCTCCTCTTCCCCTGTCTGATATTTGAATGTCGCTTCTTTGGTACTGGCATCTTATTTTTCTCCTTTGCAGTTCTTACTGCATAATACTTTTATTGGAAGAGCCAGGATCAAGTTTTGCCTGATGATCTCATCAAGGTCGATCGTATTATCCTTATCGATGGGATAGACAAAATCTTCTTCCTTTAGCTCGATCACTTTTCCTATTTTTGCCGGCAACACGCCCGGCCGGCAATACTCTTCTTCAATATTTGCCGTGATCTGCGTTTTAAAACTCTTTAAACAACGCGAGCATTCAAGCTCTACTTCCGTTTCCGCGGTTCCAGTAAGGATCACTAATTCGCCGGTGTTTATCAATTGGATATCGATCTTTACCGGCTTCGTCAATTGCAGCCCGTCTTGCGGAAGCTTTAGTTTTATTTCTTCAGCAAATTCTGCCTGATTTCCAACTTCCCGCAACAGTTCTTTTAGATCAATTTTCACAACTACATACTATTATAGCAAAAAAGTGAAAAGCAAGTCAAAAGATCACCTGGCGTGCGGATGAGCTTTGTCGTAAACTTCCTTCAATCTTTCTTTGGTAATATGCGTATACACCTGGGTAGTAGACAGCGAAACGTGGCCCAAAAGCTCCTGTACCGTGCGCAGATCCGCCCCGCCGGATAAAAGATGGGTCGCAAACGAATGCCGGAGGGTATGCGGCGTTACTTTCTTTGCTATTCCCGCCGCTTTGGCATAATATTTTATTCGCCGCTCAATATGCCGGGAAGAGAGCCGATTTCCTTTTCTCCCGATAAAAAGAGCGGAAGACCGTTTATTGCTCAACAATTTCCCTCTGGCTTCCTTAAGATATTCTACCAACGCGCTTTTTGCGTGCGAGCCAAAAAGGACAATGCGCTCTTTTGATCCTTTTCCCATGACCCTTATTTCGCCTTCATCATAATCGACATCATTCAAATTCAAACCCGAAGCCTCAACTACCCTTATTCCTGTCCCATAGATTATTTCAATAATTGCCAGATCCCTTAGCCCCTGCGGATCGTCCGTATTGATCTTGTTAAAAATCGAACTAACTTCGTCTTTATATAAGAAGTTTGGAAGTTTTTTTGGAAGTTTCGGGGTCAAGATGTTTTCAAAAGGATTTGCCTTAACTTTTTTCTCGCGCAACAGATAGCGAAAAAACGATCTGGCTGCGGAAAGTTTGCGGGCGATCGATCTTTTTGCGAATTTATTCTTTTCAAGCTCGAGGAGATACTCCCGCGCCGTTAATCGGTTCAATTCTTTTCCCAAAATGAATTTATCTAGAAATTTGAGATCGCGCAAATAGTTGCTTATAGTGTGGGGGGAATAATTCCGCTCGTTCTTTAAATACCCAACGAAGCAATTTATATGATCAGGCATTTTAACTGGTTGGAGGCTGTGGCTCTTCTGCTTTTTGAGGCTTATGGTCCTGCCTGCCGGCAGGCAGGTCTGGAGCTTGGAGTTTGTTTAATCCGTACTGGGCTCGTTTATCATCCGTCAAAGGAGCGTATTTGCCGCGCTCTTTTATCCACGCATCTTTTTTTTCTATTGGCCGCGTGTCGATATGGACCATCTTTTCTTCCGGGTAAAAGCCCAACCCATTGATCCCTTCAATTGTCTGTACATAGTTAAACAACTCGGCAGTTGGGACATTTTCTAGGGATATATTGACCGCTTTGCCGGATGAATGATAGGTCTTTTTGTCCCGGTTGAGTTTTTCCGTGTAGGCTCCGCAATAAAACCCTGATAGTATTTTTGGGCGTCGCCTGAAATGCGCGCCGATCCCTTCAAGGATGCCAACTAATCCCAAATGGATCCGATACTCTCCCCTGCACTCCGGACAGTGGCAGGCAAAATCTTTGTGGCTAAAATTATCGCTTAAATCTCCCATATCGTTTTCATTATATCCCAATTTGACAAAGCGAACAATGGCAGGTAAAATAAATTATATTCATTCGCGGGCCGGTCCGCTCGCAAGAGGGAGGAACAAAGATGAAGAAGATGAGCCTTTTCACGTCCGAATCTGTTACTGAGGGTCACCCCGATAAGGTCTGCGATAAAGTTTCCGATGCTATCGTTGATGCGATCATTGCCAAAGACCCGCCTGCCAGGATCGCGGTCGAAACACTGGTCACCAACGGCCTCTGCGTTGTGGCCGGAGAAGTTACCACAGGGACTTACGTCGAGATCCCGCAAATCGTCCGCGAAACCATTAAAGAGATCGGGTATACCCGGGCAAAATATGGCTTCGACTACGAAACCTGCGGCGTTCTGGTATCTTTAAAAGAACAGAGCAAAGACATTGCCCGCGGAGTAGATAAGGCCCTTGAGATCCGCGGCGGCGAAGTCATTAAAGAAGACCTGGAAGGACTTGGCGCCGGCGATCAGGGCTTGATGTTCGGGTTTGCCTGCGACGAAACAGAGGAATTAATGCCTCTGCCGATCGTTCTGTCCCACAAGCTAGCAAAAAAACTGGCGGAAGTCAGGAAAGACGGCGAGCTTTCATACTTGAGGCCGGACGGAAAATCCCAGGTCACCATTGAATATGAAGATGATAAGCCGGTCCGCATCCATACCGTATTGATTGCCGCCCAGCATGCACCGGAAATTGAGACGGAAAAGATGAGAAACGAGATCATTGAAAGAGTGATCCTGCCGATGCTTCCCGAAGGATTGGTGGACGACAAGATCAAGTACTATGTAAACCCGACCGGTCGCTTTGTAATAGGCGGACCGCAGGGAGATACGGGTGTTACCGGAAGAAAGATCATCGTTGATACCTACGGTGGATTTTCACGCCATGGCGGCGGTGCATTTTCCGGCAAAGACCCGACAAAAGTTGACCGCTCCGGCGCTTATGCCGCAAGATGGGTAGCAAAAAATGTTGTGGCCGCCGGCATCGCCAAGAAATGCGAAGTCCAGCTGGCTTACGCGATCGGTATCGCTAAACCATTATCGATCATGGTCGATACTTTTGGGACAGGTGTTATTCCTGAAGCAAAGATCGCTCAGATCATCGACGAAGTTTTTGATCTTAGGCCCGGCTTGATCATCAAGCATTTAGGGCTAAGAAGACCATTATATAAGCAAGTTGCAGCTTACGGACACTTTGGAAGATTAGACCTAGACTTGCCATGGGAAAAGACCGACAAAGCAGCGGAGTTGAAGAAAAAAGCAGGAAAAGTCTAGAAACAAGGGTCATAGGGACAAAGGGTCGAAGGACCTTTCACCCTATGACCCAATGACCCAAATTCTCCACTTTACATTTCATAGTATTTCGTTATACTTTATTATCAATAAGATTTGACGGGAGGAAATTATGCGAAATATATTCCGCTTTTTAGCAATATTAATAATTTTTATTTTCTCGGCCGGCATTCTCCCTTCCAACGTGATCAACTCTTCTGCCGACGCAAAAGCAAAGAAAAAGATCGTGAGGAAAGTCCCCCGCAAAAAAGCAAAAAAGACAAAAAAAGTTAAATACAAAAAAGCAAAAAAAATAAAAAAATCAAAAAAGACAAAAAAAACAGCAAAGCCCGCCGCAAAACCGGCAGCAAAAGCAACCGGTAAAGTAGCATCAATAAAATATTATCTTGAAGAAGGGGTTGATGACGCCGAAGCCGAAAAGATCGTTTCGGTCCTTCGCGACATGGGGGTTGAAGATGCATCGATCGATGTAGACAACAATGCGCTTTCGGTAAAATTTGATTCCGGATCGATCTCTTCAGCGGCGCTGGTAAATAAACTTAAGAGCTTGGGGTATACCGCGACAAAAACAAATTAAAGAGATGCTTGGGGAGAAGCCCTCAGCGTCTCTAATTCTCACTAATTTATTATTCTCGAATGATGCGAATTTTCTTATCTCGAATGGCTCAAATTTACTCGAATTACCCTAATATTATTAAGCATATTAGCGTGCGGGATTGCCTTTTAGGATACGTTTATAAAAGAAGCTATTTCGGTTGAAGCTGGCTAGCACACCCAATTCAAGTCCGCTTGTTTTTAGGTAATTAAGGATCTGGATGATGTCTTTGGGAATAAATGATGGAGTAACTTTGATTTCTAGGACTATTTTATGATCAATAATAAAGTCTAAATAATATCTGCCGATTCTTTGGCCATCATAATTAAAATCGGTTTTAACTTGTTCAAGAAATGGAATGTTGTTGCAAAAAAGTTCTTTTCTGATCGCATACTGATAATATTTTTCTTGATATCCACCACCCATGTTGTTATACACTTTAAATAATACGCCAATAAGCTTATAGCTTAGCTCTGGATAAACTAATTCAGCCATAATAGTTTGTTGCCTTTTTTGATTCGCGATAATTCGAGTTAATTAGGGTATTCGAGAAAATGGTTATTCGGGTTATTAGGGATTGGCCAAAATTCGTGAAAATTTGTGACATATATAGCTATACAAGCAATGTTATTGCCACGAAACGGCCAGCAAATAGCGCAAGATTTCCCATCGCCAACACGATAAGTAAGTAGAGGCACAACCATGAACAAGATGCCCATTTTAATACTATTATTTGTTATATTATCGGCGAATATTGCCCTGGGAGAGATAGCGCCGGTTTCGCTAAAAAAACTCTATGCCGCACCCTCCGCAGCCTCCAAGCTCGTCTTCGACATACCGGTGGATGTGACCCTTTTGGACATGTCGGAAGACCTGAATTGGTATAAAGTTAAGATCGCCTTTAACATCGGCCCGCTACAATATAAATATACCGGCTGGACAAAAATACCGGTCGGGGATGAAATTATTACCCGCCTGGCAAAACAGGACCAAGTCGCTAGTGATGACCTTAACGAAAAATAACTACCCGATCATCACTGACACTATTCTTTAAAACCCAGCTCCCCATTGATTGCGCTAATAATCAACTCTTCTAACCATGTGAAATATTTCTTCTTCAATATTTGTTTCTTATATCCGCACTCTTTTAAAGGAATTTCACGTTGTTTAACAAAATCAATTTTGATATACTTTTAATAGTTCTAGACCAAAGGAGGATTTTGCAATGGGAAAACTAATAAAAGGGATCATCGGAATTGCATTGGTTGCGCTTGGTGCCTGGACGATCTATTTATGGAACGCAGACCTTCTTGTTCTTGTTAGAGGCGGTATCGGCCTATGCTTGATCTTGGCGGGCTTGATCGCATTTGCCCTGATTTCGGATTAATTTTGAAAGAAGAATTAAAAAAACTATTTATTGAGACGGGCGCTTTTAAAACCGGAGAATTTACTTTGTCCTCCGGAAAGAAAAGCAATTTCTATATCGACTGCCGGCTCATCACCCTTCATCCTCAAGGCTCTCGCCTGATCGGCAAGATCATTCTCGATAAAATTAAAGGGATGAAAGTTGATTCCATTGGCGGGTTAACTCTCGGAGCCGACCCTATCACCTCAGCCGTTGTTGCCCTTTCCAACATCCCCGGCTTTATTGTCCGCAAAAAAGAAAAGGCCCATGGCACACAACAAAAAATTGAAGGCCACCTCAAAGCCGGCTGGAATGTCGTTGTGGTGGAAGATGTTGCAACGACCGGCGCATCTGCCTTACAGGCAATCGAAGCAGTTGAAGCAGTCGGCGCAAAAGTAGTGAAAGTTATTTCCGTTGTTGACCGCGAAGAAGGGGCCGCTGAAATGCTTAAGAATTACGACTTTGACCCGATCGTTAAAAAATCAGAACTATTATAATCTTGCTCCCCTCTTTACCTATCTGATATACTGATAACCTGATATTCCGATTTTCTATCACGCCCGTGTACCTGCCTGCCGGCAGGCAG
>JBAYJF010000046.1:0-10956 GCA_041665245.1 Candidatus Margulisiibacteriota bacterium
GAAAACGTTCGGCCTTTAACTGATCGGGTTAGGGGAGCTCTCTTTAATATTCTGATGCACAAGGTCGATGGATCAAGATTTCTTGATCTGTATGCCGGGACGGGGGCGGTGGGGATCGAAGCTCTTTCGCGCGGTGCGGTCTCAGCGATCTTTGTAGAAATTAACCGGACGCTTGCCAAACTAATAAAAGATAACCTTGCCTTGCTCGATTTTGCTGCATTAGCAAAAGTTTATGAAATAGATGCGGCAAAAGCGGTCAATATTCTAAGCGAGAAAAAAGAAAAATTTGATATTATTTTTACCGGCGCTCCTTATGATGATCCGAGCCTGGTGATCGTGATGGAGAACCTTGGGAAAGCCGATCTATTGGATAATTCCGGCGTATTGGTGATCGAGCATAGGAAACAATACGACCTGCCCGAAGAATTTGGTAAATACAAAAGGGTAAGATTTGACCGATACGGGGAAACAGTATTGGATTTTTACAAAACAAAAATATGAAAAAAGCGATATACCCGGGAAGTTTTGATCCGATCACAAACGGGCACCTCGATATTATCCAGAGAGCCTCAAAACTTTACGATTCTGTGACCGTCGCTATCATCCGCAATCCGGATAAATCAGCCGAATTTTCTTTAGACGACCGGATAAAAATGCTTAAAAATAGCCTTGCCGATCTTAACAACGTTGAGGTCGACAGTTTTAGCGGGCTCCTTGTCGAATATGTTAAAAATAAAAAAGCGGGCGTAATTATCCGCGGGCTTAGAGCCGTTTCTGATTTTGATTATGAATTTCAGATGGCGCTTACGAACCGAAAAATGGCACCGGAGATCGAAACGGTTTTCTTGATGACCGATTATCGCTATTCCTATCTTAGCTCAAGTTTTGTAAGGCAGATCTCCAAGCTGGGCGGAGATATTTCCGGTCTGGTCCCGTTGCCGGTGATAGAAAAATTAAAAAAGATCAAATTAAGGAGGAAATGAAATGGAAATTTTAGGCCTGCTCGATACTTTGGAATCGATCATTTTGGATAGTTCAAAAGTCCCATTCACAAAAAAGGTCATGGTAGACGAAGAGAAAGTCCTGGCGATCATCGATAAGATCCGCCTGGTATTACAAGGCGGGCATGATTATGCAAAGAAAGCGATCGGTAGGACAGAAGGGCATGCGGCCGCGAGCGAAGAACAGACTATTGAAGAAGCGGTAGAAATGGCGCGGCCTAAGACCGAAAGTAAAGGGACGGAAGTCCTTGAGCAAGCTTACCAGATGTCAAAAGAGATCCGTGAAGGTGCGGATAAATATGCGGATGAAGTTTTGGCAAACCTTGAAGCGACCTCAACAAGGATATTAAGAACAATTAGGGCCGGCAGAGAAAGGCTAAATAAAACAACGGTCGGGGTGGAAGAATGAAACGAGCGGATGGAAGGCTTCCCGGATCGCTGCGTCCGATAAAGATCACCAGGCATTATGTTAAATATCCCGCAGGTTCGGTCCTTATTGAATTTGGCGATACCAAAGTTATTTGTACCGCATCGATCCAGGAGAAGATCCCTGACCACAAAAAAGGATCGGGCGAGGGTTGGGTAACGGCAGAATATTCGATGCTCCCCGGGGCAACTTTTGACCGCTCGAATCGGGAATCGAATGGACGGATCAAGGGGAGGACGCAGGAGATCCAGCGGTTGATCGGACGCTCTCTTCGGGGCGTTGTAGATCTGAAAAAATTAGGTGAGAGAACGATCACTATCGATGCGGATGTTATCCAAGCGGATGGTGGGACAAGGACAGCGGCTATTACGGGAAGTTTTATAGCTTTGCATGATGCAGTTTCAAAATTATTAAAGAACCGAAAAATAGATGAAAATCCTATTAAGGAATTCCTGGCGGCGATAAGCGTCGGCGTTGTGGATGGGGTTGAAGTTGTCGACCTGCCTTATGTTGAAGATGTTAGGGCGGAAGTTGACATGAACCTGGTCATGACCGAATCCGGAAAAATTGTTGAGATACAGGGAACAGCAGAGGGAGTGGCTTTTTCCAAAAAAACATTGGACACGATGCTGGATCTTGGTGAGAAAGCGATCAGCCATCTCATTACAATGCAAAAAAGAGAATTGAAAATTGGAGAATAAGATGCCAAAGAAAATAAAGGGGATCATTCTTGCCGGCGGAACCGGGTCAAGGTTAATGCCATTAACTAAGGTGACGAATAAGCACCTTCTTCCGGTCGGAAGAAAACCGATGATCTACCATCCCATTGGAAAGCTGGTTGAAGCTGGGATCGAAGAGATCCTAATCGTCACTGGTGTCGATCATATGGGGGACATTGTTAACCTGCTCGGAAGCGGCCGAGAATTCGGGTGCCGATTTACTTATAAAGTTCAGGATAAAGCCGGCGGGATCGCCGAAGCGCTAGGGCTGGCCGAAAACTTTATTGGAACGGATAAAATGGTCGTAATATTAGGCGATAATATTTTTCAGGATGATCTGACCCCCTTTGCTAAAAAATACCTCGAGCAGAAAGATGGAGCAAAAGTATTGGTCAAAGAAGTTGATGATCCGCATCGTTTTGGTGTGATCGCTTTCGATGGAAAAAAGGTGACCTCAATTGAAGAAAAACCGAAGAAACCCAAAAGCAAGTATGCGGTAACGGGGATCTACTTTTACGATAACAATGTTTTTAATATCGTTAAAAAGTTGAATCCTTCGGGAAGAGGAGAGCTTGAAATTACGGATGTTAATAATGCTTATCTTAAAGCGAACCAATTGACCTATGATGTTTTAAGCGGCTGGTGGAGCGATGCGGGGACTTTTGAGTCGCTGGAAAGAGCCTCCTTGATGGCTGAGGGTAAGATCAAATTATGAAAAAATATCTTGTGACCGGCGGCGCCGGATTTATCGGCAGTAATTTTATCCGCTTTATGTTATCAAAATATCCGGATATCGAGATCGTCAACTTCGACAAACTAACTTATGCGGGGAACCTTGATAATTTAAATGACTTAAATGGCGATAAAAGATATTCCTTTGTTCAGGGGGATATTGCGGACG
Organism: Candidatus Margulisiibacteriota bacterium; assembly: GCA_041665245.1. GTDB lineage: Bacteria > Margulisbacteria > WOR-1 > O2-12-FULL-45-9 > XYB2-FULL-48-7 > JBAYJF01. The sequence goes on from JBAYJF010000046.1 coordinate 3,049, forward strand.
CAAAGATCGTAGAAGCCGCCTTAGCAGATAACAAGATCGATACGATCGTTAACTTTGCTGCTGAAACGCATGTTGACCGATCGATCGTCTCGGCCGGGTCTTTTGTCCAGACCGATGTTTTTGGTACTTATACGCTGCTGGAAGCGGTAAAAAAACTGAAGATCTCGCGCTACCTGCATATTTCAACCGATGAGGTCTATGGTTCCATTAAAGATGGGTCTTTCACTGAACAATCGACTCTCGCGCCAAATTCTCCTTATGCTGCATCTAAGGCAGGTGGTGATCTTTTAGTTCGTTCATATTTCAAAACCTTTGACCTTCCCGTAATCATCACCCGGGCATCGAACAATTATGGACCTTATCAATATCCGGAAAAAGTGATTCCTTTGTTTGTGACCAATGCGCTTGAAGGTAAAAAGCTCCCCTTGTACGGCGATGGGATGAACGTTCGCGATTGGCTCTATGTGGATGATCATTGTTCCGCGGTAGATTTAGTATTACAGAAAGGAAATGCTGGCGAAGTCTACAATATTGGTGGAGGGAACGAGAAACCGAATATCGAAATAACGAAATTTATATTAAAAGAACTGGGCTTGCCGGATAACTTTATTGAACCGGTGGCCGATCGCCCGGGACATGATCGCCGCTACTCAGTTGATTGTTCAAAGCTGAAGTCGATGGGATGGAAGCCAAGCATGCCTTTTGAAAAAGGGCTTAGAGAAACGATAAGTTGGTATAAAAATAATAAACCATGGTGGGAGAAGATCAAGCTTAAGCAAAAAGAATTCCAAGAATTTTATGCGAATTGGTATAAGAAATAATACTTTTTTTATTGCATCAGTCATTTATTTTTTGCTCATTTCTACCTCAATTGCAAATGCACTTATAGATAATAACCCCCCACTGCCATGGCTTTCTGTTAAAGGGACGAACTTTATTAATGACAAAGGCGATAAGGTATTACTGAAGGGGGTTAATTTATCCAATAATGTCTGGGGGAGCTGGGTTGCGGGCGTTTCGGAAAGCCAGGAAGCTGAAAAGAAAAACCCCATGGTCCGGCCTTTGCGGCAAGACGCATGGGTGCTAGGTGCTCTCGATTTTGACCTAATAAAGAATTTAAACGGAAATGTTGTCCGCTATGCCATTAATTATGAATTGTTCTCCGAAGATAATCCGGCTAGAAAAGATAATTTAGATAAAATGGAGCAGGATATCGCGCAATTTAATAATCGAGGTATTTACGTGATTATCTGTTTGCATATTCCGGAGGGGCTGGATGTCTCAAGCGACAGTTATGAAATAATAAAACCGGGCAATATAAGATTAAAATCGATCTTTGAAAACCAAAAGTTCTGGGAAGATACCGTTACTTTGTGGAATTATCTGGCCAGGGGACTAAAAGATCTTTCCGGGGTAGCCGGCTATGAAATCATAAATGAGCCGCGGGTACCGAGCAGGATCGAGGGCGGCCTTGAACAATTCCGGAATAAATATAATGAACTTTGCCAAGAGATCCGTAAGATCGATAATAAACATATCCTATTTATCCCGGAATATAACAGCCGGGAATCCAATCCTGGTGAAAAATATTGGTCGGCTGCTTATAATAAAATGTTGGTTGATAATGGGGAGCAGTGGATTATTTGGGAAAGAGGTTGGGTTGAGATTTCTGATTCAATTAATAATGTTGCTTATGTCGCGCACTTTTATGAACCCTGGGGATTTACAGCCGAAGGCGGGAAAAGCTTTAGTAAAGAAGCATTAGAAGGGTATATGATCTCAAATTGGTCGGAAAGGATGCAGCGATTCCCCCTAATAATTACAGAATATGGGATTAATAGGAATCAATCTGTAATTGCGAGAAAAAAATATTTGGAAGCGGTCCATGCCCTTTTTATTAAATATAGCCTATCGGCTATCTATTGGGAATACAAGTCAAAAGTTGGACCATATATTAGTTCTTTCAATATATTTGGGATCTATGGTCAATATGTTGATTATGCTAAAGAGGCGACAAGGGAAGCAGAGGGTAAATATTTCTTAAAGCCTTGGGCACTTGAACCTGCAAGAAAAAATAAATTCCAGCAATTGTTTGATAATTATTATTGCTCTTCGCCGGATGGACCGACCATTATGGACAACCTGTCAGTTAAAGAAGAGTTACAGCGCTTTTTTACTTTTAAGTAGGGGGTTACTGCGCCTGGACGGCCGAGATTGCGGTGACGTTAACGATGTCTTCTACACTGCAACCACGAGATAGGTCATTAACAACTCTTGCTTCGCCTTGTAATAAAGGACCAAAAGCCTGGGCATGCGCCAATCTTTCCGTCAATTTATAGCCAATATTACCGGAATCAAGATCGGGGAAGATCAATATGTTGGCTCTGCCAGCGACGGCGCTTCCTGGGGCTTTTCTTTGGCCGATAGAAGAAATCAGCGCCGCGTCAAGTTGAAGTTCTCCATCAATAAGTAGCGAAGGTTTTTTAGCTTGTGCCAATTTCGTCGCGTTAATGACCTTATCAACATCGGGATGAACTGCGCTTGTTTTGGTAGAGAAAGATAGCATTGCAACCCGCGGTTCTTTTCCGACTAATTTAGAAAATGATTCCGCAGTTTGAATCGCGATGTCGGCCAATTGTTCTGCGGTAGGATTTGGAACAACCCCGCAGTCGGCATAGAATAATACACCGTTTTCACCGAACTCTTTATCCTGCAGGACCATGGCAAAAAAGCTGGAGATAATTGACTGTCCCGGGGCTCGACCAATACACTCAATGGTCGCTTTGATCGTATCAGCTGTAAAATGGGTTGCGCCGGATACCATTCCATCGGCTTCTTTCTGGTCTACCAGCATGGCGCCAAAATAGGGGTAGTCCTTGGTAAGCAGCTGGCGCGCTTTTTCGATCGTCATTCCTTTGGCAGCGCGTTTTTCTTTTAAGAGTTGAATATATTTATCCAGCTTAGGATGTTTAATGGGATTTACAATTTGTGCAGAGGCAAGATCTACTCCGTTTTGCTTTGCCAGGCTGTTTATTTTGTCTTCTTCGCCGATCAGGATGATCTGTGCCAACCGGCTTTTAACGATCAGTTCCGCGGCTTTAAGGGTGCGGATATCTTCGGTTTCCGGCAGAACGATAATTTTATTGAGCCTCTTTGCTTTATTCCAGATGTCTGATAAGAATTCCATTAGACTATTTTATAACAGGTGAAGGATTTACGCAAATCAGCTCGTATTTCCGGCTTCCCATGCCAAGCTCTTCTGCGTATTTTAGTTGGATCGACCAATCAACTTCCGGATAAAGAGTCTTAAATTTATCTGCTCCATTTATTCTGCCTGATGTATTATTGACCAGATCCGCGGCTGCCTGGTCAATTGCAACCGGATCTAATGATGCGAGAATTCCGATATCCGGAACGATCGGTTCGTCATTATGGTCGTAGCAGTCGCATTGGGGACTAATTTTTGTTAAAAACGTGATAAAAGCGGATTTCTTATCTTTTATCGAGGCATAGGCGTATTCAACGATCTTTTCCTGAACTAGGCCGGTTGAGCCGTTCCAGCAAGCTTCAAGCGATAAGTTTTTTTTACATGTCTTGGCCTGGGCGCAATTTTTGCAATCCTGGTGCATTCTAAGCTTTCCAAGTCTTGTGCCAAATCCCATGCCTAAATTTTTTAATGCTCCGCCAAACCCGGTGACTTCATGTCCCTTAAAATGGGTTAGTGCAATAATTGTTTTTGTTGCAGCGGTCTTCCCAAGATAGGCTTTTTTCAAATGTTTACAATTGATCAGCACTTCGATCGAGTCCTCTTCTTCGGGGATTATCGAATCTGCTCCCGCCGAATCTTTTGTGAAACCGTGGTCAATAGCAACCTGTAAATGTTCTTTCGTGGTTTTTCGTGGGCCGTGGTACAGGGTGTTGCAATCGGTAAAAAAAGGCTTGCCGCCTAGAGAAAATATTTTATCGCTGATCGGTTTAACTTGAGCCGGTTTGAGGAAAGCGGTATTTCCGGGTTCGCCAAAATGGATCTTTAATGCGACCAGTTCGTTTGGGGCGATTATTTGGGAAAGACTCGCGGCATCAAACAGAGCGCTAACTTTATCTAAGCTTGAAGTGAAGAATACTTTACTCATTTGCCTTCAAGTTCTTTAACTTTATTGATATAATCGACCGCATTTTTAACTTCCTGGACATCCTGCCAGGTGAGCCATTTGGGGGAGCCGATATTTTTTGAAGGGTTGCGCAAAAGATAAGCTGGATGGAAGATCGGCATGATAGCGATCTCGGTATCTTTATATTTAAACCATTTACCTCTTATTTTGGTGATCGGCTCATCGGTTCTTAAGATCGCTTTTACGGCAGGAGCGCCTGTCAGCAGGATTATTTTTGGAGCAATTAATCTGATCTGTGCTTCAAGATATGGACGGCATGCTTCTTGTTCGGATCCTAAGGGCGCGCGATTTTCCGGAGGGCGGCATTTTACGGTGTTAGCAATATAAATATCATCAGGCCGTTTAATTCCAACTGCCGCCAGGATCTGGGTTAATAGCTGTCCAGCGCGGCCAATGAAAGGCAAGCCTTCCATATCTTCATCCGCTCCTGGGGCTTCGCCGATCAGCATTAAATTGCAGGGTACAGGGCCATTTCCAAAAACAACTTTCGTTCTTCCTTTGGAAAGAGGGCATTTAGTGCAAGTTGAAGCGATTTTTTCTACTTCCGGATAAGTTAAAATTGATAAATCTGATTCATTGGAAAACTGGTCCATTAAGCCAAATTTTATCAGATGACAAGCAAAAATTCAATGTGTTATAATGACAAAATATGAAAGTCACCCTATTCGACACGACCTTGAGAGATGGCGCCCAGACGGAAGGGATCTCGTTTTCCCTTGAAGACAAGATAAAAATCGCGCGTCTTCTTGATGAGGCCGGCATTCACTATATCGAGGGGGGCTGGCCGGGAAGCAATCCTAAAGATATTGAATTTTTCGAAACCATGAAGAAAAAAGGCCTGAAAAATGCCAAACTGGTTGCTTTTTCATCGACCAGACGGGCCGGAATAAAGATCGAGGATGATAAAAATATCCACACTTTGATCGAAGCTGACACCCCGGTAGTTGCGATCTTTGGTAAATGCTGGGACTTTCATGTTAAAGATGCCCTCAAAGTAACGCTGGAAGAAAATCTTGCTATGATCAAAGATACGATCGCCTTTCTCAAAAGAAGAGGGAAAGAAGTTATTTTTGATGGGGAACATTTTTTTGACGGCTATAAAGCCAATAAAAAATATGCAATGCAATGCCTGAAAGCGGCAGAAGAAGCGGGTGCCAACATCCTTTGCCTCTGCGATACGAATGGCGGTTGTCTTTCTTTTGAAATCCAAGAGATCATAGATGAGATCAAAAAAGAATTAAAAACCCCTTTTGGTATCCATGCCCATAACGATTCTGAATGTGCAGTCTCTGTTTCGGGCATGGCGGTTAAATGCGGGGCAACTCATGTTCAGGGTACGATCAATGGTTATGGCGAGCGCTGCGGCAACGCAAACCTCTGTTCAATAATACCGATCCTAAAATTGAAAATGAAAATTGATTGCGTGACCGAAAAGCAATTATTAGAATTGACCGAACTCTCCCGCCATGTTGCGGAAATTGCAAACCTGCCGCAATCAGCCCATCAGCCATTTGTTGGCCGTAGCGCCTTTTCACATAAAGGCGGGATCCATGTTAGCGCTGTCGCCAAGCATCCGGGAACTTATGAACATATCAAACCGGAACTGGTCGGTAACGAGCGGCGCGTGACTGTTTCTGAACTCTCCGGCGTCAGCAATCTATTGTTCAAAGCGGAAGAATACGGCGTTGATATCAAAAAAGATTCGCCGGAAATTAAAGCCCTAATAAAAACTTTAAAAGAAATGGAAAACCAGGGATATTCATTCGAAGAAGGGGAGGCCTCTTTTGAACTATTAGTAAAAAGAACCCTTGGTTTGATCAAGCCATCCTTCACATTGGAAGAGTTTAAGATCGAGACCGACAAAATAAAAGAAGATCAATCAATTGTGACCGCTAAAATTAAATTGAGCGTGAAAGGGATGCATTATGATGCGGTTGGAAGCGGAGACGGGCCAGTTAATGCGCTTGATGAAGCCCTCCGCAAAGTTTTGGAAAATATTTATCCGGCCATTAAAACAGTTAAGTTAACCGACTATAAAGTTCGTGTGCTGGATAGCAGCTCTGGTACCGCTGCAAGAGTGCGGGTCATCGTTGAATCGGCCGATGAATCAAAGTCTTGGGGGACCGTGGGCGTTTCGACCAACGTCATTGATGCCAGCTGGCAGGCCTTGATCGATTCGTTGGAATATAAATTGACGGGAGAAAAAAGATGAGCTTGCCGATAACTGCAAAGAATAATGCCCAAGGCCATTTAGAGGTAGGGGGCTGCGATGTTACTCAGCTGGCAAAAGAATTCGGGACTCCGCTTTATGTCGTCGATGAGGCCACGTTAAGAGATTCCTGCTGCCAATATGTTAATTCTTTTAAAGAACTCTATCCAAATACGGAGATCGCTTTTGCGAGTAAAGCTCTTTGCACCGTTGGAATATCAAAGATCATTGCCGAAGAAGGGCTGGGTTTTGATGTCTCTTCCGGGGGTGAATTATTCACAGTTCTTAAAGCCGGAGCGGATCCGAAAAAGATCTATTTTCATGGCAATAATAAATCTGTCCAAGAGATCGAAGAAGGGATAAAAGCCGGCATTGGCCGCTTTATGGTAGACAACGAGCAAGAAATACTGAAATTAAACGCGTCTGCGGAAAAACTTGGCAAAGACGCCCATATTTTGATCAGGGTCAATCCCGGGATCGATGCGCATACGCATGAATTCATTCAAACCGGAAAGATCGATTCTAAATTTGGCGTACCATTCGAACAATTGGAAAGTTTTATTAATAAAATTAAAGAGTTCAAAAGAATAAAACTGGAAGGTTTTCATGCTCACATTGGGTCGCAAATATTTGATGTTAAGCCTTTCATTGAAGAAGTTAAGCTTTTGCTTGCTTTGACAAAAAAATACGGAACTAAGGAGATCAACATTGGTGGGGGGATAGGGATCTCTTATACGGATAGTGATAATCCTCCTGCGATTAAGGATTTTGCAAAGGAGATCGCCGGCGTATTAAAAGGAGAGACCGATGCAAAATTGATCCTTGAACCGGGCCGCTCCATTGTTGGAAGATCCGGCATAACCATTTACACTGTTGGAGTAATAAAAGATATTCCTGGGATCCGAAAATATGTCCTTGTTGACGGCGGCATGTCGGATAATCCAAGGCCGATCCTCTATGATGCCAAATATGAAGCACTCCTAGGAAATAAAGCCGGCGCAAAACCGGAAGAGACGGTCAGGGTCGGCGGCCGCTTTTGCGAATCTGGAGATATTTTGATCAAAGAAGTGAAACTACCAAAAATTGAACCGGGCGATATTTTAGTAACGACATGTACCGGGGCATATAATTATGCGATGGCATCGAATTATAATCGGGTCCCTCGTCCGGCTATGGTGATCGTAAATAATGGAAAAGCTAGAATTATCGTAAAACGAGAAAGTTATAATGACCTTACCCTTAATGACGCACATTAGTCTTCGCTGGCTTGACCTGATCGATATCGCGATCGTTGCATTTATCATCTATTATATTTTATTGTGGATCCAGGGGACGCGGGCTGTTCCTCTGATCCGCGGATTGATCCTTCTTCTTTCGGTTTTCGCTTTAGGGCGTTTGCTCGGTTTTTTTACGATCAATTGGCTTTTTGATAAATTTGCGGCCGCGGTCGTGATCATGCTGGTTATTTTGTTCCAGCCGGAGCTTAGAAGGACACTGGAAAAATTAGGCAGAGGAAGGTTGTTCGGC
>JBAYJF010000047.1:0-10877 GCA_041665245.1 Candidatus Margulisiibacteriota bacterium
ACCCAAAGCAAGCCGCTCAAAAAGCATTGAATTGATCTGCCTATCAAGTTCGCGATAACTCCACCTATTGGCAATGCATTCTTTTTCATAAAAAGAACGAGCTTGATCATCAGAAACACATAAAAGCTCCACAAAATGGGTCCAGCTCAATTGGTCAGGCAGTGCCTGACTTATTGGATATTTAAGATAAAACAGGCGCATGTATATTACATTGCTTCGGCTAAATCCTTTCCCATATTTTTTCTTTAGATCCGCAGATATCTTATCCAGCAATTGACTCCCGTATCTAGCCCTGTTCTGGCTTTCCTGCTCATAAACAGTTATATATTTGCCTATCTCCCAGTAAGTTTTGACCAAAATGCTGTTTACGGCTTGAAACGCATTTTTGCGGGATTGTTGCAGAAGATTTCCGATTGAATTAATGAGTTCCGAGTATTTATTTCGTTTACTTATGTATTTTGACATCTATGTATCTTCAAGCAATCTTATTGCCAGAGATATTGACATGTCATTGGCGATTTTTCGCCGCGGCTCAGCCTTATTTTGCGGTTAATGAAGAAAAAGCTAAACTCTTTTATGTTTCTTTCTTGATAGCTGGCTAAACTGTTTCTTTTTCAAAACTTTCTTTGGCGCGATTTTTTTTATTTTCACGGAATTCTTCTTTTTTGGCGCAACCTGCCCGTTTAACAAACTCGGCGGAGAGATAATAATCGACGGGGTTAATACTTCTTTTGGAAAACCTTCATCCGTTTTTAACTGGAGCTTTTTACCGCCATCATTTTCATGCGGGACCATCTCCGGCTCTTTTACCTCCGGAGCAAAAGAGAGGGAGAAATAACTGGTTGAATTTTCTGCCAGATTACCATCAAGTAAATAAGCATAGTCAAAGCGGAACCCCTGCATCTCGATCCCCACCCCCATCGAATAATTCAGCGCGGTTGCCGATTCCGCCCCCGCACGCAGCGATAAATTTTTGTTCAGTTGCCACTCAATTCCGGTATGGATCGCGCCCGGCGAAGAATCAAGGTCAAGATTTAGCAAGAGGTTGTCTTTCGGTTGAAAACTTATGCCGGTTTTAAGCCCGATCGGAAGATTTTCTTTTGCCCCCGTCCCCCAGGAAAGCCCGGATGGCATAAGGTTTTGCGCCACCAACCCCAGGACCAAATTTTCTTTTGGAACAAAAGTCATTCCAATATCAAAATTAAAACCGCTGGCACTCCCCTGGCCCGATAAATTCTTATTTACGGTTTTAAGAAGCCCCCCCAGCCTGAAGTTTTCTTTCATCTCTTTGCCGTAAGATAAGATGAAGGTTGCATTTGAATAATCAAAAGAAGACCCGTTCAGCACAACGCGGCTATTCGCATCAATGGTCGTACTATTTATCCCAAAAGAGCTCCCCGCCAGATAAGCGACCGCCAAAACCCCGTCATCTGCAAATCTTTTTGCCCCAGCCAAAAAAGTGTAATTTATATCGCTCTGCATAAGGGAGGTCTGCATTGAAGTTACCCCCCAATCTTTAAAACAGCCGGTATTGGCAGGGTTGATGTAGATCGTCCCCATTTCGCACATATCGGCGGCACCGGAGCGCCCCATCGAAAGAGAACGGGCTCCGATACCAAGCTGCGTTGGATCCAGTGAAGTTGATGCAGCAAAAACCGAAAGATCCAATAAACAAATCAGAATAACGAATGAAAAACCAATTACCAATCTCCAATTGGGGATTGAAATTTTGGTATTTATTTCGTCATTAATTAATTGATAATTGGTCATTTTATCACCGCTAGTTTCGTTCTGCCAATGACCTTCCCGCCGGAAACGATCCTTACAAAATAAAGATCATTCCCCACAACTTGTCCGCCGGTGTCTTTACCATCCCAGGAATATTCATTGTAGCCGGCCGTTGCTCCGCTCGCGCCCGAAGAGATCGCTGTTTTAAATGTAAGCTGGCCGACCGCATTAAAGATCATGATCGAAATATCGGCCGCGGTATTTAATGTGTAAGCGATCCTTGCGTTCCCCGCCGTCGGGTTAAATGGATTCGGATAGATCATGACGCTGGAAGCCGAGATCGCTCCTCCGCTGCTCACCTCGACCGCTCTGGTCAGGCTAGTCGTGTTCCCTTTTATATCCACCGCGCAAATCTTTATGGTGTGGGAACCAGAGGATAGATTCAAATTGTACGATAGAGTGCTCGCCGACGCATCAAAAGTCGAAGCACTGGTCAAGGTCGAGAATAAAGTTTTTACTCCGTCGACTTCGATCGAGCTACAGGTCAGGCTTACCCCAACCTCATCCGTGATCGTTGCCGTCAGGGTCGCGGTTTGCTTTATATAATCGTTATTGGCCAAAGTTTTCGAATCGATCTTTACATTGGAAATGATCGGTCCGCTATTGTCTCCCGCTCCGCTGGCTCCGCCGCTCAAACTTCCGCCGGCAGTAGAGTAGTTAGTGCTTGTCATTTTGCTTGCCGTAACCATTCCGGCCGAGGATTTATTTGTGTATGAAGAGGATGAACCGTTCCCGCTTCCGCAGCCCGCTCCCTGGGAAGCAAGAGAATAACTCGAACTGCTTGAAACAGCAGAACATGTACTTGCAGCCAGAAATACAATAAATGCGATCAAAAAACTCTTTTGCATACTTTTATGGGGCTATTGTAGCATAAGGGAAGGGAGATGCAACTTTATTTGGCCCCCTATTATATTACTGTATCAGCTTCGCGATCCAGGCGTTCTGCGTATAACCGACGACTTCGATCCGATCCCAAGCAAGTTCCGTCATATTTTTACCGGGTCTGCAGTAAAGAGTATCCGCGCCGCTTTTTACGACCGTTACGACGCCGCCGGCCGCGGTTGTATTATATATATGGAAAACTTTCCCGATCGTGCTAGCCGAAGCTGCCGGAAGGGTAATCGTAGATCCGCTTTTTGCAAAAACGATACAATCCGTGGTCAGTATCTGGTAATCTCCAGCCGGAGAAACGGCCGCAAAAGTAGCGGTGTTGCTAATTGAAATATCACTAAAATGCTTACCATCCAGCTTATCAGCGTCCAATCCATTTCCGGCGCCCGTATTGAGAACCGCATTTGGAAATTTCGCACTCGCATCAAGCGCCAGGAGTTTATTTGCCGCGGCTGAGGTCGACGCTTCAATATTATTTACTTTTTCCGCGCTTGTGGTGCTAAAAGCATAAGGGACGCTGATCAGCGGCATCCTTGGGACCATTTCGGCATCTCCATTGACCGCAACGCCCAAATATCTGGAACTACCGTCAAAGATCGAAGCCGTCAGCGGGGTTACGCTTCCGATCAAGACCGAATAAAACCCATTTTCAACAACAACCGGCGCCTGCGTTTCGCTCCACAATGGGACGCCGCCGCTTGCTCCGGAATAGATCGAAAGAACCATCGGCAAGCCAAAGCTCGAAACAGCATTCCCGGCCTTATCCTTAAGCTCTCCCTGATAACTAATTTGTAAAGGGACCGCCGAAGCGGAAAATGTAAATACAAGTAAAGCAAAGAGCCCTAAGCAAAACCTTTTTCCTGACATACAAACAAGTCCTCCTCATCTAAATAAGTCTTAATATTTGAAAAATTATTATAACATAAAATTACTCGGTTCCCCTCCGCCTGTTTGCTCCTTCCCTTCACGCGGCTTAAGTGCTACAATCTTCCAGCAAACTTGATCATTAAATAAAGAGGAGGTGAAATATGAAAAAATTAGCATTATTACTCTGCATCTGTTTCGCAGTTGTAGTAGCAGGGACCGCTTTTGCGGCGGATAAGCCCGAACAAGTCTACGCTAAATACCTGAAAAGTTTAGCCAGCGCCAAAAGCATGGCCGACCTATCAAGTTATTTTCCTAAAGTAAAATTTAGCGAAATAAAAAAGATGGACAAAGCTCAAGTAGAAATGATCTTTGGGATGTTAAAGGCAAGTATCCCTCAATCCTACAAAGTTAAATCCGTAAAGATCGTCAAGAATAACGCAACAATGCTGCTTGATGGGATGACCCCGGATCCGTTCAGCAACAATGAGGTTAAAAAAGCGACCGCCAAGATCATCTTCTTAAATGAAAAAGGCTGGAAGATCGTCGAAGATAATTGGACATTTTAATTTACCAATAGAAAAGCCCTTCGATTTATCTCGGAGGGCTTTTTCTTTTCTGCCGAATTCTTAGTCTACCTGAAAACTCTCATCCCCTATCCCCTGGTTTATTTTAATATTTTTCATCTGCATTTCGGCAACTATTTTCCCCATCGGAGTAATAACGCTGGTCGTTGTCCCTGAAGGGACCCAGATGTCACTTATATTCTCGTAAGACAGGTCCGATTGGCTCGCCAGCTCCCCGTCGCTTCCATAAACCAGTATCTGCACCGGCACCCAGCGGCTCTTGTCGATAACAAATTCCATTTTCCCTAGATAAACACTTTTCTTTTTAGGCTTCCCGGTAACGATGCAATTGTTTCCTCTCTGGCTAACGGAAAGATTAAAGATCTCCTTGATCTTTTCCACATTAATGTTCGGATTGCTCTCCGCCCCCTGCGGCATCCCCTTTTTCGCCTGGACCGCTTTCAGGTCCTTCATCGTTTTTTCTCCCGTTTCAGGATCGATCGTAACCGACTTATCCCCATTGGTGATCGATATCTGCTTCGTTGGAAAATCCATCTCGACCCTGGTCTTGTCCAGCCCCTTAATAAGTAATTTCGATGTTTGCTCGATCTTGGTCTCCATACCCTCCCCCGTAGACGGCGCATTCACAGACATATCCATTATTAAGTGGATATCCGCACTCAAGTCCTGGATCTTATTCTGATTCGCCTGGATCTTATTAATAACATCCTGCAGCTCATCGGCAAAAACAATCCCCGAAAAAACAAACAGCGCCAGGAACATAAAGATCGCTTTTTTCATAGCATCCCTCCAACTTTTTTTGAAATTATAGCAATAATCTTAGCCAATTACCTTCTATTTATGCTAATATTTTATTATGCATGCGGACAAACTAGTTTATCAGGATAAGAAGTATATCTGGCACCCTTTTACCCAGATGCGGGACTGGATCAAAAACGACCAGCTTGTCATCGAAAAAGGAGACGGCATTTATCTTTTTGATGCCAACGGAAAAAAATATATCGACGGCGTCTCTTCCCTCTGGGTTAATGTCCATGGCCATAATAACAAAGAACTGAATCGGGCAATAATTAAACAATTAGGAAGGATCGCCCATTCTACCCTCCTTGGGCTCGCCAATGTCCCGTCAATAGAGCTCGCCAAGAAGCTGGTCGAAATAGCACCAAAGGGATTAAAAAAAGTATTTTACTCCGATAACGGATCGACCGCCGTCGAAGTAGCATTGAAGATCGCCTTCCAATATTGGCAACAGAATGGGAAAAGGGTCAAGGGTCATAGGGTCATAGGGAAAACAAAGTTTATTACCCTGAAAAATGCTTATCACGGAGATACGATCGGATCGGTCTCCGTTGGCGGAATGGATCTCTTTCACAAAATATACCAGCCGCTGCTATTTAAATCTTTTAAAACTCCCCCTGGTGATGTCAAAGCCCTCGAAAAGCTGTTGAAAGGCCATCACCAGGAAATCGCTGGAATGATCGTCGAACCATTAGTTCAGGGTGCCGCCGGAATGCTCACCATGCCCAAAGGCTATTTGAAAGCTGTCCGAAAGCTCTGCACAAAATTTAATATTCTGCTAATTTGCGACGAAGTCGCCACCGGTTTCGGACGGACCGGAAAAATGTTTGCCTGCGAGCATGAAAACGTATCGCCTGACATCATATGCGTTGCAAAAGGCCTCACCGGCGGCTATCTCCCCATCGCCGCAACTTTAACGACCAATAAAATATATAACGCTTTTCTGGGAAAACCGGAAGAGAACAAAACCTTTTTCCATGGGCATACCTACACAGGCAACCCACTCGGCTGCGCAGCTGGAATCGCCTCCCTGAACTTATTTAAGAAAAACAACCTGCTTCCAAAAATAAACGCGAACATTCAACTGTTAAAGAAAGAACTTTCACGCTTTTATGACCTAAAAAGTGTCAGTGACATTCGCCAGTGCGGAACAATGGTCGGGATCGAGATCGCCGGCAATGCGGATAAAGATAGGGTCGGGCATAAAATCATCCTTGAAGCCCGCAAACTCGGCGCGATCCTGCGTCCGCTCGGAAATATTATCGTCCTTATGCCCCCGCTCTGCATCAGCCATAATGAATTAAAAAAGCTCTTGGAAATTACGTATAAATCGATTAAGATTGTGGCAGAATGATAAAGATCAGCGTCGTTATCGGAACCTATAATCAAAAGGCGGTCCTCAAAAAGACCCTCGAATCCCTTTTCCACCAGACCCTCTCGCCTGAATTATACGAGATCCAGCTGATCGACAGCTCCTCAAACGACGGGACCGATAAAATGATCGAAGAGCTTAAACCGACCTGCCGGCTCAATTATCAGCGGGTGGAAAACAAAGGAAAAACCTATGCGCGCAATGTCGGGATCAAAAATGCCGTTGCGGAGCTCATTTTTATTACCGATGCCGACATAGCGGCCGATCCGAACCTTCTCGAAGAACACCTTAACGCCCATGCTAAAAAAAATAACGCCTGTTTTGAAGGAAAAGAGATCGATTCGGACGGAAGCCCATACATTAAAGGCTGGCTAAGGCCCTGGCAAAAGCTGAAATGGGTCTATTTTTTAACCGGGAATCTCTCCCTTTCAAAAAAACTGCTTATAGACGCCGGGTTATTTGATGAAAATTTCAAAGGCTACGGCTGGGAAGACCTGGAGCTTGGGTATCGCATCCATAATATGCGCATCCCATTATATTATCTCCCCGGCGCAATTAACCATCACAATCACCCTGTTTCAAAAGAAGGGATGGTCGAAAGAAAATACGAGATGGGAAGATCGGCGGCATTATTTTATAAAAAACATCCAAATTTAGGAATAAAATTATTTTTAGGAATAAACCCGCTGGCAATGGGAATCTTTCACTTATTTAAGCGCTTCCCTCCCCTATTAAACCTGGCTTCAAAAAACCAATATCTCTTAGAAGAATACAACTACCGGCGGGGTCTGGAAGAGGGGCTTGCACGATAAACACTTCGTTGACATCCCCCACGGAAAGGATTATAGTTTCCCTTGGCTCATTAAAGTTATAGGGGGATATTTAATGCTACTAAAGAAAGTTTTTGTTTGTTTCCTATTTGTTCTATTTATTTTCGGCGCAGCTTACTCAATGGAATACGACAAACAGTATGCCAAGACTTACGGCACCGGCAATATCATTGCTGCCGACACTTTGCCTTTAAGGGATAAATTCATCCTATCTCAGGTCGATTACAGAGACGGCGTTTCATATATTAAGGGCGGCGAAGGCGCGGCGCTTTGCTTCAGGGCATTTCTAAAAGACGGCAAAGACTATAATTATTTCATGAAAATATTTAAAAAAGGATATGCCGCCGATAAGATCGTTGAAGGTTCCGAGAGGATCGTTGTTACATTCTGGGCCTCGCACTCTTTCAGAGGCGACAAACAAATGGAAACCTGGCCGACAAAACTTTCCGACGGCGAACACCTTAGCAGTTCGGGACAGATCGGGCATATCGATTTTGATATCAGCGAAGTCATGGATTACAAAGACACCGGAGCAAGTTGGGACAATATCAAAGAAAACTTTGACGGTGCCATTGAAAACTGGCTTGTTAATGCAAAACCAGGCTACAAACTATACTTGTCTTTAGGCATCAGTTTAGTTGTAAACACCGACTGGGATCCGTATGCACAAAAATGGAACACCATGTATTGCCCATCTGCGCCGCTGGCGGCCGGAACAATAGAGATCAAATAATATAGGGGCTATTGCCCGATATTTAATTCCGTGTTAAAATGGTATTGTAATGAAAGATAAGATACATCCTAAATATTTTCAGACAAAGGCTTCTTGCGCCTGCGGGGCAACATACGATGTCGGATCGACCAAAGACAGTTTAAGGGTCGACATCTGCTCTGCCTGCCATCCCCTCTTTACCGGTAAGGAAAAGATGATGGATATCGAAGGAAGAGTACAGAAATTCCAGAAGAAATATGCCGGCGTAACACCCAAAGCCAAAAAACCCGCCGCAAAAAAGAAATCGGCTGCCGCAAAAAAATCTCCTGCCAAAAAGAAGTAACGGGCTTTAAGCGATCATGCTTCTCGATAAGCTTCAAAATGTAGAAAATAGGTTCCTCGAGCTTGAAAAGATCCTAAGCAGCGCCGAGATCATCGCAAGCCGCGAGCAATTTGCCGCTTTATCCAAAGAATTCAGCAATTTAAAACCCCTGATCGAAAAATACCGCGAATATAAAAACGCGCAAAATGCGATCAAGGAAGCGGAGAATATGCTCAAGGATGAAGGGATGAAAGAGATGGCTTCCGAAGAGATCAAGGCTCAGAACGAAAAGAAAGAGGCCATTACCAAAGAACTCGAGATCCTCCTGATCCCTACCGATCCACTGGATGATAAAAACATCCTGCTCGAGATCAGAGCCGGGACCGGCGGCGAAGAAGCCGCTCTTTTTGCGGGAGAGCTTTTAAGAATGTATCTTCGCTATGCGGAGCGCAAAAGGTGGAAGACTGAGATCATTGATGAAAATCCGACCGGACTTGGCGGGTACAAAGAAGTGATCGTCAATATCCTTGGAAAAGGGGCTTACAGCAAGCTTAAGTTCGAAAGCGGAACACACAGGGTCCAGCGCGTACCAAAAACAGAAAGCAGCGGCCGGATCCACACTTCCGCCGCAACGGTTGCGGTAATGCCTGAAGTAGAAGAAGTTGATATAGATATCAACGAAAACGATTTAACCTTTGAAGCTTTCCGTGCCGGTGGAGCCGGCGGACAAAACGTGAACAAGGTATCTTCGGCGGTTCGGATCACCCATATCCCGACCGGAACGGTCGTAGAATGCCGGGAAGAGCGCTCCCAGCTCCAGAATCGCGTTAAGGCAATGAAGCTTTTGCGCTCTAGGATCTATGATGCCGAAGAAGAAAGGCTGCGCAAGAACCGAGAAGAGAGCCGGCGGATCATGGTTGGGACCGGAGATCGCTCCGAAAAGATCCGGACCTATAATTTTCCGCAAGGCCGCGTAACCGACCATCGGATCGGTTTAACGGTTTATCAGCTGGATAGCTTCATGGACGGGAACATAGACGAAATGCTGGAAGGATTAAACACCGCCGACCGGGCAGCCAAGCTCGCAAAGATGGAATGAGGATCTCCAAATTCCTGCAATGGGCAGAAAACGAAATAAAACCCTATAGTGATGATCCCCGCCTTGAAGCAGAATATCTTCTCGCGCATGCGCTTAAAATAAACCGCACAGCCCTCTTATCAAAATTAAATAGTACCTTGTCTGGATTCGGTGACTCAGGGTTTGGAATTCTTCAAGAATACGTTGCGCGCCGAAAAAAACACGAGCCACTCGACTATATCGTCGGCTACCAGCCTTTTTTAGGTTTGGATTTTGTTGTTAATAAAAGCGTTCTCATCCCCCGCCCCGAAACCGAACTTCTGGTTGAATCCGCCACGACCCTTATGACCCTTGCCCCATCGACCCCTTGCCTTATCCTTGATATTGGAACCGGGAGTGGAGTGATTGCCGTATCATTAGCAAAAAAACTACCCAACGCCCAAATATTGGCAGTCGATTCATCAAAAGAAGCTCTCGCTGTTGCAAAAAAGAACGCCGAAAAACACGGAACCACCAAACAGATCAAATTTATCCTGGGAGATCTATTCCCCTCATCACAAAATAAATATGATCTAATAATTTCCAACCCTCCCTATATTCCAACCGCTGATATTGAAAAATTAGATCCTAATGTCAGAGATTGGGAACCAAGGATGGCACTCGATGGCGGAAAAGACGGTTTAGATATTATCCGAAAAATATTAAGAGGAGCACCAAAATATTTAAAACAAGACGGCCAGCTTATGTTCGAATTCGGATTTGGCCAAGCGGATGAAATATTAAAGCTGGCAAAAAAAGAAAAGTGCTATCAAAACATTCAGATCATCAATGATTACGCGAATGTCCCCAGGATTTTTTCCGCAGTTGCCCGTAGCGCTTGAGAGGCAGATGTTCTATACTAAGAATGTGAAAGAGATAATTAACAAAGCCCTTAAAACCCTGAAAGCCGGCGGCGTCATCGCCTTCCCCACCGAAACTGTTTTTGGCCTTGGCGCCCTGCTAAGCAGCAAGAAGGGGACAAAAAAGATCTATAAAATTAAAGATCGTCCTGAAAACAAACCCCTTCAAATTCTTGTAGCAACCTTTGATCAAGCCATAAAAATCGGAAAGTTCAATAAAGAGACCAGGGAATTTGCAAAATTCCATTGGCCCGGTCCCTACACTCTGCTTGTCCCTGCTGTTAAAGGGATCGACAAAGTCGGGATAAGGATGCCAAAGCACAAATTAATGCTGGAATTACTAAAAAAATGCGGACCGATCGTGGCCACCTCGGCTAATACCAGCGGAATGAAACCGATCAAAACTTCAAAAGAAGTAGAAAAATGTTTATCCGGTATCGACTACATCATTCCCGGCAAAGCCATAACCGGCAAATCCTCAAAAGTTATCGACACCACCGAAGGATTCAAGATCGTAAGGGCTTAACCCCTAAAGGTTTATCCCAATTTCATAATACTGCGTTGCTTCAACTTTACCTGTCGCCGGGTTATAAGCTTTTTTGTAATGCGTTATCAAACTAGTAAGCTCGTTGACCTTATAAGTAATATCCGCCCCCATCTCCGCCCCTTGCGTAATATCGAGCGACCTGAAATCAACGAAGTTCGGCTGTTTATAATAGCCGCCCACTTTGACCTG
>JBAYJF010000048.1:0-10479 GCA_041665245.1 Candidatus Margulisiibacteriota bacterium
CCGAGCCAGCTGTATTTATCCGACCGTTTGCAAAGAGCTTAATGCATCACTGAAACCCTCCATTAAACTTCTCCGTGAAATCCGGGATCTTCCGGGAATCAAAAAGGTTTTTATCGGTTCAGGGATTCGCTACGATCTTGCATTACTAGACGGTGAATATATTGAAGAATTAGTTAAAAATCATGTGAGCGGACAGTTGAGCGTTGCGCCGGAGCATATTTGCGAAGAAGTTTTGCTTTTAATGGGGAAACCGCGGATCGGTAAATTTATAGAATTTAAGGATAAATTTATGCAATTAAGCAAAAAACATGGCAAGAAACAATTTATCATCCCATATTTCATCTCCTCACATCCTGGCAGCACGCTGCAGCACGCTCTGGAGCTGGCCTTGTTCCTTAATAAAAATAATATTCGTCTTGAGCAGGTTCAGAACTTTACGCCTACGCCGATGACGATCTCGACCTGCATGTACTATACGGGAACCGATCCTTTTACCGGGAAAAAGGTCCATATTCCAAAAGGGGAGGAGCGAAGTTTTCAAAAAGCGCTGCTTCAACCGCATCTCGAAAAGAATTACCGGGAAGTCGTGAAAGCCTTGAAGACCTTGAATAGAATGGACCTGCTGAAAACATTGATAGATTGAATTTGTATATTAACTTGCTATAATTTCCCCATCAACCCAATACGGAGGTGCTTCACATGGCTAAGAAAAAAGTTAAAAAAATAAAAAAGGTTAAGGCTAAAAAGCCGGCTAAAAAAATAGTGAAGAAGGTAAAGGTTAAGAAGCCAGTAAAAAAAGCCGTAAAGAAAATTGCGAGTAAAAAAACAAAAAAAGTTCTAAAGAAAAAAAAGATCGTTGCAAAGAAACAATTACCGGTTATAAAAGAGAAGGTCCTCGGACGGATTGAACATTGCTTTGACAAGATCGCGGTGGCAGCTCTTTCCGTAAAAAATTCATTTAAAGTCGGCGATTATGTGCATATCAAAGGCCATACGACCGATTTTATCCAAAAGATCGAATCGATGCAGATCGAACACGAAAGCGTCTCCTCGGTTAAAAAAGGGGATGACGTTGGGCTGAAGGTGATCCAGCCGGTGCGTGAACATGATATGGTTTATCTGGCAACCGAGAAAAGTTTGGCTGCAGCACCGCAAAAAGCAGTTCCAGTTCAGCAGGTAAATATTCAAAAACCATTGTTTCCGTCGGTTGCCGGCGATAAACCGCAGGGGAAACCGATGCCGGTCATAAAACCGGCGCCAAGCGCAGCTCCGCAATCAAAATCGGAACCCAAAAAAGAGGGCGATCCGTACTCGGAAAAGAAGTTCTTTAATTTTTGAAGGGTATTTTCCACAGCCCTCATCCAGATTATACTTAAACTAAGTTATTCTTTTACTGCCTTCTCCCATAGGGAGAAGGGCTGTTACGTTAACCCAATGAAATACTAATGAATACCCCCTCTCCCTTTGGGAGAGGGCGGATAGCGGATAACATTGTTTAACGATAAATTGGGTGAGGGTTGTCAATTAGATCCGTACTCGGAGAAAAAGTTCTTTAACTTTTAATGACGGATAAATACGGTTCTTAACCGGGCAATCGATAGGCCTGTCTTTGGTTCATTGTGTTCCAGGATGGAAAAATCTGCCCCATTGGCTAACATAGCCATTTTTCTGCCATCATCGTCAGAAATACCAACAATATATCCTGCGTATTTTAACTCTGTTCTAAGCCTGGCTGTTATTTTTTCACCGGAAGTTCCTTTTGTTAGATTTCCATCCATGAATATCATGTCAAAACTACCATATTTGACCTGCTCCAATGCCTGTTCTTCAATGGTTCCAACACTATCACTAATATAAGTTACGGTAATGCCGAATGCTTGGTTGATAGTTCTGGCAAGTATTTTTGACATAAGAAAATTATCATCAATGATCAATAATGTGCGGATAAGAGCCGGCCTTTCCGGCTTTTGTAGATGGGGGGCGACTTTCACCCCACTTATTGCTAAAGGATTCAATCTGATTGGTCCCATCCTTACTTCACTCATCTTATTTTCTCCCTTTATTATAGCAAAAATAGAGTATTTAGCCCTCCAACATATATATATCGTCAATATCCCTTGAAAATTTCAGTTTTTTGAGGTATAATAGGGTTTGACGACGAGAGATGGGGAGGACATTTAATAGATGAAAATGTCGGGTCTTCTGGCGCCAACGATCCGCGAAGTACCGGCTGAGGCTGAGGTCATTTCCCACATTCTAATGCTCCGCGGCGGTTTTATTCGTAAATTAGCAGCAGGAATCTACACCTTTTTACCCCTGGGTTTGCGCGTTCTAAGCAAAGTCGAAAACATTGTCCGTGAAGAGATGGACCGCGCCGGTGCTCAAGAGATCTTTATGCCCGTCCTTCTTCCCGCAGAGCTATGGAAAGAGACCGGCCGCTGGGAGATATACGGCAAAGAGCTCTTTCGCATTACCGATCGCCATGAACGGGAATTTTGCCTAGGTCCAACCCACGAAGAAATTATCACCGATCTGGTCAGGAATGCCGTCCATTCGTATAAACAGCTCCCGATCAATTTATACCAAATTCAAACCAAATTTAGAGATGAAATTCGTCCCCGCTTTGGTCTCATGCGCGGACGAGAATTTATGATGAAAGATTCTTATTCATTTCATGTCAGCGAAGAATCGCTCGATGTTGAGTACCAGAACATGCGCCAGACCTATTGCCGCATTTTTGACCGAATGGGATTAAATTATCGGGTCCAGGAAGCCGATTCTGGCCTGATCGGCGGAGGTTTTTCCGAAGAATTCATGGTCTTGGCCGAAAGCGGTGAAGAAGAAATACTCGCCTGCGATAAGTGCACTTTTGCCGTCAGTTGGAAATCTTTTTCAAAGGAAGGCGATGTTTGTCCCAAATGTAAAGAAGGAAAACTCTCGAAATTCCGTGGGATCGAAGTTGGCCATATCTTTAAACTTGGCACGAAATATTCCGAAAAGATGAAATGCGTCTTCCTCGATGAAAATAACCAGGAAAAGCCGATGCTTATGGGCTGTTATGGGATCGGGGTCAGCCGGACCGCGGCGGCGGCGATCGAACAGAATCATGATAAGGATGGAATTATCTGGCCGCTCAATCTTGCGCCGTTTAAAATAGCCGTTATTCCGGTCAATTTTTCCGAAAAAGAACAAAAGGATGCCGGAGATAAAATTTATAAAGAACTTGTCGGTATTTTTGGCAGGGAGGTCCTGCTGGATGACCGCGAAGAGCGCCTGGGCTTCAAGCTTAAAGATATCGACCTGATCGGGATACCGATCAAAGTAATCGTTGGGCCAAAAGGGTTAAAAGAGAATAAAGTGGAAGTGAAGCTGCGCGGGAGAGGGGAGATGGAGCTTGTAGAGATCGATAAGATCGTTGAATTCTTAAAAACGAAGGCAGGCAAATAATATGTGCGGAATATTTGGGATCTCTGATAGCAAAAACATCATTGATGACCTTTTTATCGGTACTTTTTATCTTCAGCACCGCGGACAACTATACTGCGGACTATCAACTTACCAGGACGATAAAATAAAAATTCGGACGCATCGCGGCATGGTGAGGGATAAATTTACCGGAGATCTGGCCGGCATGGAAGGAAATATCGGCATCGGGCATACCGCCCTGAAAGACCGCCAGCCGTTCAAGATCGATTCCCGGATGGGAGAATTTACGATCTGTTTTGAAGGCAATATCATCAATTACAAAGAAATAACGCAGGAACTAAAAAATCATGGACACTCTTTCTATACCGATTCGGATATTGAAGTGATCGCCAAATTGATCGCTCAAGGAGATAATTTTGTCGACGGGATAGAAAAAATGGCCAAAAAGATCCACGGTTCATATGCGCTGGTGATCCTGTCAAAAGGAAAGATCATTGCCGCACGCGACAAGTATGCTTTCCGTCCGATGGTCATCGGAAAAAGGGACGGGGCGATCGCGGTAACTTCGGAATCGTGCTCGTTTGTCAATTTGGGCTTTTCAATCGTCCGGGATGTGAAACCGGGCGAGATCCTGGAGATCTGGGATTCAACTTTTGAGACCAAGAAAATTATTCCGAGCAGCTTTACCCAATACTGCGCCTTCGAATGGGTCTATACCGCAAACGTCGCGTCAACTATCGACGGAATGGCTGTTGATATTGCCCGGCGGAGCATTGGCGCTGCTCTAGCAAAAAGGGATTCTGGAAAATACGATATTGCCGCCGCGGTGCCGAATTCCGGGATAGGGCATGCCATTGGCTATGCCCAGGAAGCCAAGATCCCGTTCGATAATGTTTTTATTAAATATGATTATGCCAGCCGGAGCTATACCCAGCCGACTCAAGCGGAGCGCGATCGTGAAGCGCGGATAAAATTGATCCCGGTACCGGCAAAAATAAAAGACCGGAGCGTAATTATCTGCGATGATTCAATTGTCCGCGGGACCCAGATGAAGAATGACATGGTCGTGAAATTGAGAAAGAACGGGGTTAAAGAGATCCATGCGCGGATCGCTTGTCCGCCGCTTAAAGCCCCTTGTTTATACGGGGTTGCCACCCGTTCAAAGAAGGAATTGATCGCCAACGATAAAAATATCGAACAGATCCGGGAGTACATCGGACTGGATTCTCTCTCTTTTGCGACCCTGGATGATATTTCGGCGGCGGTAGGAAAGCCACTCGACCAGATCTGTACTTCCTGCTGGACCGATGTATACAAGGTATAAGTTATGAAGGATCATTGCGGCGTATTTGGCATATTTAATTTTTCCGGACAGGAAGTTGCCCGGTCGGTCTTCTATGGCTTGTTCGCTCTCCAGCATCGCGGACAGGAATCCGCCGGGATCGCATCCTCCGACGGTGGGCATATCAGGAATTATAAGGGGATGGGGCTCGTAAATCAGGTATTCAGCGAGCCGGTCCTCAAGCCTTTGATCGGAAATATTGCGATCGGACATGTTCGTTATTCTACGACCGGTTCATCGATCATTGAAAATGCCCAGCCGATTGTGATGGATACAAAATATGGCGAGATCGCGCTGGCGCATAATGGGAATCTGGTTAATATGGGCGACTTGCGGACCGAATTAAAAGACCAGGGATTAAGCTTTGTCGGGACAAGCGACACTGAGATCATTGCTTCGCTGATCGCGACGTCGGACGAAAATAATTTGGAAGACGCTATTGTTGATACATTGAAAAAATGTCAGGGGGCTTTTTCGATCGTGATCATGACAAAAGATTCGCTGATCGCGGTCAGGGACCCGAACGGTATCAGGCCGCTCTGCATCGGGAAGATGGAGAATGCATATGTGATCTCTTCGGAAACTTGCGCGCTTGATCTTTTGGGCTGCGGGATCTTGCGGGATGTGGCCAACGGTGAGATCGTTGTTATCGATAAGAACGGGCTCCGATCAAAAACCTGGAGCCTTGGAGAGAGAGAAGCGATGTGCGTTTTTGAATATATTTATTTTTCACGCCCGGATAGTATGCTGCATGCCCGGAACGTTTATGAAGCCCGGTTCGATATGGGGAAATACCTGGCGAAAGAACATCCGATCGATGCCGATGTTGTAATTCCGGTGCCGGAGTCGGGGATCCCGGCGGCGATCGGTTTTTCAGCCGAATCTAAAATAACTTTTGGCGAAGGGCTGATCAAGAACCGATATATCGGTAGGACCTTTATCGAGCCGAGCCAGGAGATGCGTGAAATGGGCGTTAAAATTAAATTAAATCCGATCCGCGATGCATTACGGGGAAAAAAAGTCGTGATCGTCGACGATTCGATCGTGCGCGGGACGACCTCTCGGCAGATCGTCCGCTTGGTCCGTGACGCAGGGGCCAGGGAAGTGCATATGCGCATCTCTTCTCCGCCGAACCTAAATCCCTGTTTTTACGGGATCGACACCGCTTCGCGCGCGGAACTGATCGCGGCGAACCTTTCGATCGAAGGGATCCGCAAATACATTGAAGCCGATAGTCTGGGGTATTTGAGTTTGCGGAGCGTGATAAAAGCGATCAGTCTGCAGGGGAAAGAATTATGCCTTGCCTGTTTCAATGGGGAATATCCGGTCAAGATCCCCGAGAGAATGCAGAGCCTGAAGCTCTTGTTTGATTAGAGAATCAATAAATAATTATGGAGGTGAAAGAAAAGTGACTGAAGGAAACTTTCCAAAATGCCAAAAATGTGAAAAGGGTGACTTGATCCCCTTATCGGATTTCAGCAATAATGCCGTAGCAATAAGGTATAAAGCATGGGCATGTACGAATAAAGATTGCCGGTTTTTCATTGTTCTTCGCGGCGGCGATGTTTATTATGGTACGGCAACGGCTGAAGTGGCTAGATAAATATTCTTGAATAAAAACTGGGGTAAAAAAAATGATAACGTATAAACAAGCAGGTGTGGATGTCGAAGCTGGCAATGAAGTCGTGAGAAGAGTTAAAAAACTTGCCAAAGGGATCGGACTGTTCGGGGGATTATTTCCTTTCGGTAAAGATTATCTCGTGGGTGCGACCGACGGTGTCGGCACAAAGCTAAAAATGGCTTTTGCCATGAACCATCACAATACGATCGGGATCGACCTGGTTGCGATGAACGTTGACGATGTTGTCGCGATGGGTGCAAAGCCGCTCTTTTTTCTCGATTATATCGGCTGCCAGAAAATCGAGCCGAATTTAATTGAAAAGATCCTCAAAGGGATCATAAAAGGGTGCGATATGGCGCAAGTTGAGCTGATCGGCGGAGAAACGGCCGAACTTTCCGATATGTATTATCCGGGCGAATACGACCTTGCCGGTTTTTGCGTTGGATCGGTAAAGAAAAGCGAAGTGATCGATGGCCGGAATATCCGCGAAGGGGACAAAGTTATCGGGCTTGCATCGTCGGGCCTTCACAGCAACGGGTACACTTTGGCCAGGCGCGTCCTTTTTGATAAGGCTAAATTATCTCCGCGCGAAAAATACGAAGATTTTTCCAAACCGATCGGGGAAGAGCTTTTAACCCCGACAAAAATTTACTGCCCATTGATCCTCGAAATGATCAAGAAATTCGATATTCGCGGAATATCGCATATTACCGGCGGAGGGATCCCCGAGAATCTTTCCAGGATCATGCCAAAAAATAAACAGTGCGTGATAGAAATAAACGCATGGCAGATCCCGGCGATCTTCCGAATGATCGCAAGGCTGGGGGAAGTAGAACAAAAAGAGATGTATAAAACTTTTAATATGGGGATCGGAATGATAATCGTTGTTCCGAAAAAAGACGGAGACAAAGTGATGAATTTCCTTGCCAAGAAAAAAGAAAAAGCATACTTGATCGGGGAAGTTTCAAAGGGATCAGGGGAAGTAATAATTATTTAAGGCCCATGGAGGCAAAAATATTAAGTTAGGGGTATTAATTTCAGGGCGGGGGAGCAATCTCCAGGCGATCATAGACGCGGTGGAAAAGAAGTTAATTCCAGCCGAAGTCGCGGTCGTAATTTCAAATAACCCTGCCGCGCAGGGGCTTGAGAAGGCGAAACAACATAATATCCCCTCGGTTGTTATTGATAACCGGGAATTCAAGGATAAGAATACCTATGAGCTTGAGATCGTAAATAATCTCAAAAAACATGGCGTAGAGCTTGTCTGTTTGGCCGGTTATATGAGGATCGTCGGACCCGTACTGCTTAGCCACTATAAAGGGCGGATGATCAATATCCACCCGTCGCTTCTCCCATCTTTCCCAGGACTGCATGCTCAAAAGCAGGCGCTGGATCACGGGGTTTTGATCACAGGATGCACCGTTCATTTTGTCGATGAAGGGTGCGATACCGGCGCGATCATTATCCAGTCGGCGGTGCCGATCAAAGAAAAAGACGACGAGGAGACTTTGTCTGCAAGGATCCTTGAACAAGAGCATCTTATTTATCCGCAGGCGATCAGGCTTATTGCCGAAGACAAACTAAAAATTGACGGAAGAAAGGTAAAATTAAAATGAGAAAAATGAAACTTAAGAAATATGCTCTTATTTCGGTTTGGGAGAAAAAGGGGATCGCAAAGTTTGCTAAAGGTTTGGTTAAGCTTGGCTTTAACATTGTCTCCTCCGGGGGAACGGCCAAGTTCCTTAAGAAGTCCGGGATCAAAGTTACAGAGGTTGCAAAGATCACAAAATACCCGCATATGCTTGGGGGAAGGGTTAAAACGTTGCATCCCCTGATCCATGGTGGAATATTGGCCGATCGGACAAATCCGGACCACTTGAAAGATATTGCTAAATTTAAAATAAACCCGTTTGATGTGGTCGTCTGCAATCTTTATCCGTTCGAACATGTGATCTCTAAAAAGAATTTTACCCACGAAGAAGCGATCGAGAATATCGATATCGGCGGGCCTTCGATGGTCAGAGGGGCGGCGAAGAATTATAAAAATGTCGCGATCGTGGTCGATCCGGAAGATTATTCAAAGATCCTGGGAGAATTAAAAACGACCGGCGCAATTAGTTTTGCCACAAAAGAAGGATTGGCGCTGAAAGCATACAAACATACGGCCGAGTATGATGCGCTGATCGTTAAATATCTTTCTTCCAGCACAAAAGATGAAGCTGAATTTGGGGAAAAGATGGAGATCCATCTTGAAAAGATGCAAGACTTGCGCTACGGCGAGAATCCGCACCAGCGAGGGGCGCTTTATCGACAGGAAGGTGCTCGCACCGAAGGGGCCATCACCGGGGCGGTTCAGCTGCACGGGAAAGAGCTCTCTTTCAATAATATCGTAGATATGGAATCGGCGTGGAACGTGGTCTGCTATTTTGCCGACCCAACGATCGCGATCGTAAAACATAATAATCCCTGCGGCGTAGCCAAAAGCACCACTTTGCTCGACGCATATTTAAAAGCGTATGCCTGCGATATGGTTTCGGCGTTCGGCGGGATTGTCGCGGCGAATAAAAGAATGGATGAAAATACTGCCAGAGAGATCGCAAAGTTATTTGTTGAAGTTGTTATCGCCCCCGGCTATACTCCGGCAGCCCTTTCAATCTTAAAAGAAAAACAAAATATAAGGATCATGGAGATGGATGAAAATGCGCCAAAGCATCCATTCAAGGGATTGGATTTTAAAAGGATCAGCGGCGGATTTTTAGTACAGGATATGGATACGGCCCAGTTGGGGATCAACGATATAAAAGTTGCGACCAAAAGGGAGCCGACGCTGGCGGAAATGGACGATCTTTTCTTCGCATGGGGCGTTGCGAAATATGTTAAATCAAATGCGATCGTATTTGTGAAAAACGGCCGGACGGTCGGGATCGGGGCGGGACAAATGTCGAGGATCGATTCGGCTGAAATAGCTATTCGCAAAGGGGGAGAGCATATTTCTGGATCGGTGATGGCATCGGATGCTTTTTTCCCATTTTCGGATGTGGTAGAATTAGCCGCAAAGAATGGAGTGGTGGCGATAGCTCAGCCGGGCGGCAGCAAACGGGATCAGGAATCAATTGACGCTGCCGATAAGAACGATATGACGATGGTATTTACGGGGAGAAGGCACTTTAGGCACTAAATACAAGGGGGAAGAAAAAATGCGAGATTTGGTATTAGGTTTGGTTTTGCTGTGTTTTTGTTCGTCAGCGTTTGCGGCGACAGGGGCAATTCCGGGCAACATTTCAAACATGATGGATGTTTTAGGCGCAGCGAATGCTGTCCCAGTTTCTTCTCCCACAAAAATTATGCCTAAGATCGGCAATATCAGTATTAACTATAGTAAAGTCGGATCTATGGATGTAGGAAGTTTGACCTGGGCTCCGGATTTTAAGTATGGATTTTTCAGCTTGGGCGCGGATATTAACATTCCCTTGAATTCCGAACAGATCGCCGGCTATGATAATTTTGTTCTTCGCTACGCTGAATTTGACGACACTAATCGTGGTTTTAGATACGGAGTTTTGGATAATATCATGCTTGGGCATGGTTTAATAATGAATAATTATACGACCCGCCGCGGCAGCCAGATAAAACTGGATAATCAACAGATGGGCTACAAAGGTTACTATACATTTGAGAAGTACAGGGTTCTCGGAATGCTCACCAAATCAAATATTTACTATGTCCGGACCGAACAGAAAGTTAATCCGACCCTTACTTTCGGCGAATACTATGTTAATGACACGTCGGGAAGGACAATTGTTCAACCGGATGGGACGATCAAACAATTTTCACCGGTCGCCGGAATAGGTGTTGATGCCACGCTTAAACTGCCTGCAAATGTGGAAGGCTATGCAGAACTTGGGCAATTGGTTAATCATGGGAATGGTTTGACCGCCGGTCTTTCGTGGGGGTATGACGCGATGGTTGCAAATGCTAACTTAACAGCTGAATACAGAATGCTGGATAAAGGGTTTGTCCCCGGGTATTTCGGAGTTGATTATGAGAACAACCCGGTCGACCTTACCTCAGCTGAAGCAGTGGGAAAAAA
>JBAYJF010000049.1:0-10292 GCA_041665245.1 Candidatus Margulisiibacteriota bacterium
AGTGTTCAAGCCACGATAAATATAATGGTCGTACTGGGAATTGTTCCGACCACAGGGATCCCGCTCCCTTTTATCAGTTATGGCGGCACCGCGACGATCATGAATCTCTTTGCGGTCGGTATTATTTTGAATATTTCAAAGAAGCAGAAATAAAATGAAATATGCAATTGTTTCGGGCGGGACCGGCGGGCATATTTATCCGGGGATCGCGATCGCGGAGGAGCTTATTGGGGACGATCCTAAGGCAAAAATTGTTTTTGTTGGCAGCGGGGAAGGGCTTGAAAAAGATATTATTCCGCGCCAGGGATTTAATATAAAGATAATAAGTGCCAGAGCTCTCCAGCGAAAAATATCCTATAAGGCGATCTCGGCACCCTTTGTTTCGATCATTGGTTTTTTTCAATCCATATTCTTCTTACGGTCGTTCGCTCCAAACGCATTGATCTCAACCGGCGGATATGTTAGTTTGCCGGTCGTTTTTGCCGCTTTGCTGCTCCGAATCCCGGTATATATTCATGAACAAAACGTTCTTCCCGGGGTGACGAATAGGATTTATTTTAAATTCGCAAAAAAAGTATTTTTTTCTTTTGAGGATTCCCTTAAGTATTTTCCGGCCGGTGTTGTTGTCGGCAACCCTGTTCGAAAAGAGATCCTTAATGCCGTCCGCGCCAAGGATAAGAAAAGGGTTGTTCTAATTGTTGGAGGGAGCCAGGGCGCAAGGACGATCAATAATACGGTCATAGGTTCACTGCCTAAAATTAATGGTGATGACCTTAAGTTAGTTCATATTATAGGCAAAAGGGATTTTAAAGATCTGACAAAAGAGATCGATCTAAAAGAATATCCGTTTTATCAACCCGTCTCTTACCTGTATAATATGAGTGAGGTACTTGCATCCGCCGATCTGGTCGTGAGCCGCGCGGGGGCGACAGCTATTGCTGAATTTTTAGCCAAAGGGCTTCCGATGATCTTGGTCCCTTTTCCGTTTTCGGCGGAAGGGCATCAAGACCTGAATGCGGATTACATTACAAAAAATGGAGCCGGAATAAAGATCAATAACGCTGACTTTGGCCCGGAGACATTTTTGAACATTTTAGAGCTTGAGGATAAAGAATTAAATAAAATGCGAAGTTTTGCTAATTTAATAGCGAAGCCTGATGCCGCCAATAAAATAATTAACTGGATAATAAATAATTCATGAAACACGATCTGCATCGATATAAGAGTATCCATTTGCTGGGGATCGGCGGTTGTGGAATGTCCGGGATCGCAAAAATACTCCATGAAATGGATTTTAAAGTTAGTGGGTCCGATGCGAAAGAAGGGCCGAATACTGTCCGATTGAAGGACTTGGGAGTTAAGGTTTTTATCGGACACGATGCCTCGCTTGTACGAGATGTTGACTTGATCGTCTATTCTTCCGCAGTTACCAAGACGAACCCGGAAATGATGGAGGCCGAAGCAAAAGGGATCAAGATCATTAAAAGAGCAGAGGCCTTGGCTTGGATCATGGAGCAATCGACAAATCGGATCGCAATTGCCGGAACGCACGGAAAAACAACCACGACCGCCATGATCTCCAAGGTCTTTGATGCCGGTAAACAGGATCCGACCTTTCTTATCGGCTGCGATATGGACTATTCCGAGGGGAATGCCAAAAAAGGGAACGGAGTATATTCTGTCGCGGAAGCCGATGAGTCCGACAGCTCGTTTCTCTTGCTTTCTCCGACGCTTGAAGTGATCACAAATATCGAAGCGGACCATATGGAACACTTCGGCAGCATGCGGACGCTCCTATCGACCTTCGAGAAATTTATGGAACGTTTGTCAACGGATGGAACGATCGTCATTGAAGGGAGCGATCCCAATAATAAAAAATTGATGAACAAGGTCAAAAGAAATTATATTACTTATGGTTTTGATCCCAGCATGGAATTCAGCGCAAAAAACATGACCTACGATACTTATTTCTCGCATTACATGCTTATGCATAAAGATAAAGAGCTTGGGAAAGTAGAGCTCTCCGTTCCGGGCTGGCAAAATGTCGTAAATAGTCTGGCGGTCTTTGCGGTAGCGCTTCAATATGGCTTGGATTTTTCTACGATCGCCGGCGCTCTGCACACCTTCATCGGCGCAAGGCGAAGATTTTCTACCGTTGGAGAATACGGCGGCATCCTGGTCATTGACGACTATGCCCATCATCCGACGGAAGTATCGGCAACCCTTTCTGCCGCCAGGGCAGGATGGCCGAGCAATAGGATCATTTGTGTTTTTCAGCCGCATCGCTATTCAAGGACAATGCTTCTGAAAGATCGGTTTGCAAAGGCCTTTGAAGCGGCCGATCTTTTGGTCCTTACGGATATATACGCGGCTTCGGAAGCGCCGATCCCGGGCATTTCCGGTAAAACTATCGCGGATATTGTTACCAATGAGAATTCAAGATATATACCTAAAAAAGAACAGATCCCGGAATTGCTGATCAAAGAATTAAAAGAAGGGGACATTGTTTTGACGCTTGGCGCGGGGGACATCCATACGGTCGGGAAAGAGATCCTTGCCAGGCTGAAAATGAAAGATGCAAAAGAATGAAGATCTTAAAGAATGAACCATTAAAAAAACACACGACTTTTCGGATCGGCGGGAATGCGGACCATTATTGCCAGCCGAAAAATGTTCAGGAACTTTTGCAGGCGCTGGCCTTTGCCAAACAAAATAGAATTCCGGTGTTTATCATGGGAAATGGATCCAATCTGCTGGCGCTTGATAACGGCTTTAGGGGATTAGTCGTTCAGGCGGCTGACAGCAAAAAAGGGATCATTTTTGATGGCCATCTTGCCCGCGTTTGGGCGGGGACAAGTCTGCCTAAATTTATTAAAGCAATATCGAAAAAAGGTTTTTCCGGACTGGAATTTTTGGCCGGGATCCCCGGGACGGTTGGCGGGGCAGTTGTGATGAATGCGGGCGCATGGGGAAAGGAAATTGGGGCTCTCATAAAGGAAGTAAGTGTAATTTGCGAAGACGGGACCATAAGATCCTTGAATAAAAAAGAGCTTCATTTCAATTATCGTAAAAGCAGTCTTCAGAAAATGCGCTGTATCGTTGTTGAAGCTACCTTTAAGCTGAATAAGGGGAAATTATCGGAGATTAACGATCGGATCCGCAATTATTTAGAAAAGCGGCGCGAAGGCCAGCCGCTTGGAATGCCCAACGCGGGGAGCATTTTTAGGAACCCTCCAAAACAAAGTGCCGGAAAATTAATTGAAGAAGCCGGCTGCAAAGGAATGCGGAGCGGAGATGCCCAGATCTCGCAAAAACATGCCAACTTCATTGTCAATCTTGGCGAGGCAAAAGCGTCGGATGTCCTAAAATTAATGACAAAAGCGCAAAAAGCGGTAAATGATCGGTTTAAGATACGCCTTGAGCCCGAGATTAAAATTATGGTAAAATCACTGCATGCTTTCTAAAGAAAAATTAAAAGAGCTGAAAACTATTGCCGTTAAATTAAGACGGCATATTATTGAAATGATCTGCATTGCTTCGTCCGGGCATCCCGGCGGATCACTGTCCGCGGCTGACATTGTAACTGTACTTTATAATTACAAACTAAAAATTAACCCAAAAGATCCGGGCTGGGTCGATCGCGACAGGTTTGTTATGAGCAAGGGGCATGCGGCTCCGGTCCTTTATGCTGCCTTGGCGGAAGCGGGTTTTTTCCCGGTAGAATATTTAAAAACTCTCCGGAAGATCGGAAGCTCTCTTCAAGGGCATATCGATATGCTTTCTCTTCCGGGTATTGAAATGTCGACCGGTTCGCTTGGACAGGGATTATCGGCCGCAAATGGAATGGCGCTCGCGGGAAAGATGGACAAGAAGAATTATCGTGTTTATTGTTTGATGGGAGACGGCGAGTGTCAGGAGGGCCAAGTTTGGGAAGCAGCCATGACCTCCAGCTCGAAAAAATTGGATAATCTGACCGCGATCGTTGACCACAATAAATATCAGATCGACGGCAAAGTAGAAGATATTAAAAATATTCATCCGTTCATCGATAAATGGAAAGCCTTTGGCTGGGAAGTTATTTCTTGCGATGGTCATGATATTGGCGCGATCGTAAAAGCGTTTGCCGAAGCAGAAAAATCCGTTGGGAAACCGGCGGTAATAATTGCCGATACGATCAAGGGGAAAGGGGTCAGCTTTATGGAGCAGAACCCGCTTGATTTTCATGGAAAGGCGCCAACCCTGGATGAACAAACAAAAGCAATTTGCGAACTATGCAGAATCGAGGAATTAAATTAATGAATGAAGAAAAAGCGGTTGCGCTAAGAGACGTTTACGGTAAAACTTTAGTTGAGCTGGGGAGGGAAAATCTAAATATTGTGGTC
Organism: Candidatus Margulisiibacteriota bacterium; assembly: GCA_041665245.1. Taxonomy (GTDB): domain Bacteria; phylum Margulisbacteria; class WOR-1; order O2-12-FULL-45-9; family XYB2-FULL-48-7; genus JBAYJF01. Next base: position 4,383 of record JBAYJF010000049.1, read on the forward strand.
CTTGATGCGGACCTTTCCTGTTCAACAAAAACTGCCGGATTTGCAAAAGCATTCCCCGAAAGGTTCATTAATATGGGGATCTCTGAACAGGATATGATCAGTACCGCGGCAGGTTTGGCGACCTGCGGGAAGGTCGTCTTTGCATCAACCTTTGCGGTTTTTGGTTCTGGACGGGCATGGGATCAGGTCCGGATGTCGCTGGCTTATACCAGGCTAAATGTAAAGATCGTTGTGACGCATGCGGGGATAACGACCGGAGAAGACGGCGCCTCGCATCAGGCGAACGAAGATATTGCAATCATGCGTGTCCTTCCTAATATGACGGTCGTTGTTCCTTCCGACGGCATTGAAACGGAAAAAGCTATTCGGGCGGCTGCTGATTTTTACGGGCCAATGTATATTCGTCTTGGCCGAGCAAAAACACCTACGATCAACACAGGCGAGGGTTATGATTTTAAGATCGGCAAGGGGGTGGTAGTCCGCGAAGGAAAAGATATTGCCATATTTGCCTGTGGAATAATGGTGAAAATGGCTCTCGATGCAGCCGATGCTTTAGCGCAAGAGGGGATAAAAGCAAAAGTCATTAACATCCATACTATTAAACCGCTTGATAAGCAATTAATAATCGACAGCGCAAAAGAATGCGGCGGAGTAGTTACTGCGGAAGAACATTCGATATTAGGCGGACTGGGGGGCGCGGTTGCCGAGACCTTAGTTGAAAATTGCCTGGTTCCGATGGCAAGGGTCGGGGTAAAAGATGTTTTTGGAGAATCGGGCCTGCCGGATGAATTACTTGTTAAATATGGATTAACTTCAAATGAGATCGTTAAGGCCGCAAAGGCTGTTATAGCGAGGAAAAAATGAAAAGGCCTTCCTGGGACGAATATTTCCTGAAAATTACTTATGATGTAGCCGAGCGCGCGACCTGTATTAAACGAAAAGTCGGATCAATTATTGTAAAAGAGCATCGAATATTATCTTCAGGCTACAACGGTGCGCCAAAAGGATTTTCGCACTGCAGCGAAGATACATGCATCCGGAAACAGATGGATGTCTCTTCCGGCCATCGGCACGAACTATGCCGCGGCTTGCACGCCGAGCAAAATGCGATCATTCAAGCCGCCTGGCATGGAGTAAGCATTGAAGGCGGCACGCTTTATTGTACATATCAGCCCTGTGTTATCTGTGTTAAAATGATGATCAACGCAGGGATAGTGAAGCTTGTTTACACCGGTTCTTATCCTGATGAACTTGCAGCAGAGATGCTCAAGGAATCCAAAATGGAGGTTGTTAAGCATGAAGGTCGGATATCTCGGGCCTGAAGGGACTTTTAGCGAAGAAGCCTCTCAAACATACCGCGACAAACTAGAAGGGAAAAATATTGATCTGATCCCTTATGCATCCTTTCGCGAATTAATAAAAGCCGCTTCAGCCGGAAAAGTAAATGAGGCGGTCCTTCCTATCGAAAATTCAATTGAAGGGACGATCGGAATTGTTGTGGATATGCTTGCCAGCGAAGTGAATTTAAAAATAAGACAGGAGATCGTTCTTCCGGTCTATCATCACCTGATCGCGCTTGACGGAGTAAAATTAAAAGATATCACAGATGTTATTTCAATCCCCCAGGCGCTTGACCAATGCAAAGAATATTTGCATAAGATCCTTCCCAAAGCAAAACTTCATCTATCATATAGTACGGCGGATGCGGTAAAAAAAGTGGCGGAAGAAGACATGCTTACCCTAAAAGCGGCCGGAAAGGTCTTTGCCGCGATCGGGACAAAGGCCTCTGCAACGCTGTATGGACTTAAGATAATTGCTTCAAAGATCAATGCGGTAGACAATAAGACCCGCTTTGTTGTCCTTGCTAAAGGCGACCATCCCAGAACAGGTGATGATAAGACCTCGATCGTGTTTTCAATAAAAAAAGATCGTCCCGGCGGCTTGCATGATGTTTTAGGCGAGATCGCGGCCAGAAACATAAATTTAACCAAGATCGAATCGCGCCCCTCAAAAAAAGCACTGGGCGAATATTATTTCTTTATCGATATGCAGGGCCATCGCGAGGACAAATTAATTAAAGAGGTACTAATTGGGATGAAGAAAAAGACATCCACTTTGAAAAATTTGGGATCGTATCCTAAGGTGAAACATGGGTGATTGCTGTGGAGAAGAAAATAGCTGCTGCAGCGGAGAAAAAAGCGGAAATATTCTTGAAGGCCTTTTGCTGGGCGGGTTGATCGGCGGCGCGATCGGGATATTATTTGCTCCTTCAGCCGGTGAGAAAGCGAGGGCTGAAGTTAAAGATCGGCTGAAAGAATTTCATCTTGATGAGATCATGAGCCGTTTTTCGGAAGCTTTTGAAGAAGGGAAGAAAGAAGCGGAAAAGGTCCAGAAGGATATGGGAGAATAAAATGCTAACTAGTTATTTGATAAATGCTTTGATCTTTTGCGGGATCCTTTTGCTTTTGGCATTAACGGTTGCCGTTATTCAGATCGTATTAATGTTATTGGATATTCGCAGAACATACAATGAGATCAAAAGAAAGCTGGAGCCGATAATATCTCTGCTGGACTTTGTCACCCTGATCGCCGGAGGCCTTGGGGGATTAAAAGGGCGGATGGCTTCGAACATGATGCCGCAAAAATCAACGATGATCGCGTTTTTTGCCGGATTAAAAAAAGGGATCGAAGTATTATTTAAAAATAAGGAGGAAAAGAAGTGAAAAGACTGTTAAAGACGATCACATTCGGCGGGATATTGGGGTTTATTGCCGGGATATTATTTGCTCCGCAAAAGGGCGAGGAATCCAGGAAACAGTTGAAAGATGCGGTTGAAAAAGGGAAATCGAAGATCGAAGAAATAAAGAACGAAATGAAGCAAGGATAAAAGTTCCAGCGTGATCGATAAGATAACGGACTTACTTAAAACGGCTGCGGGCAGCCTCGGAATAAACGAAGAATTAGCTTTTAAAGTTGAAATACCTCCGCGCAAAGACCTGGGAGATTATTCATCGAATATTGCGATCCTTCTTGCCAGAAAACTTTCTCAAAAACCGCTCGAACTTGCCAAGACTTTATCGGAAAAAGTTAAGGCGCAGGATCTGGATAATGTATTCCAGGATATCGGCGTTGCAACTCCAGGTTTTATAAATTTCAAATTATCGGAGGAGTACCTGATCAAGCAGACAAAAGATATTCTGGCTCTGAAAGAGAGCTGGGGAAACAGCAGTTTTGGCGCAGGCAAAAGAGTTTTGCTTGAGTTTGTTTCGGCCAATCCGACCGGTCCGCTCCATGTTGGCCATGGAAGGTGGGCGGTTATCGGGGATGTTATTGCCCGCCTGCTTAGAAAGACCGGCTTCTCTGTTGATACCGAATTTTATGTAAATAACATTGGGAATCAAGTTGATAAACTTTATGCTTCGGTCATTGCCAGGAGAGAGGGGAAAGATATTCCCGAAGATGGTTATGGGGGAGCTTATGTAATGGATGTTAAGGGAAAAACGATCGAAGAGATGATCGATTTTCTCTTAAATGAACAAAAAGAGACTTTAAATGCGCTGGGCGTTAGCTTTAATAAATACTTTTTGGAAAGCGCTCTGCATGCGGATGGCGAGGTTGCCGGTGCGGTTAAAAAAGTTGAAGAGTTGGGAAAATCATTTGTTGAGGGTGGAGCGGTCTGGTTCAAGTCGCAGGAGCTGGGGGATGATAAAAACCGCGTTTTGGTCAGAGAAGACGGCAACCCAACTTACTTTGCGGCTGATATTGCCTATCATTTGAACAAATTCTCAAGGGGTTATGATTACCTGATCAACATCTGGGGAACGGACCATCACGGTTATGTTAAGCGATTGAAATCATCACTTGCGGCTTTGGGGCAGCCGGTTGAAAAATTTGAGGTGATAATTGGACAACTAGTCTCTTTATATCGCGGAGAAGAACAGATCAGGATGAGCAAGCGGACCGGCGAGATGATCACTTTAAAGGAACTTGTCGATGAAACGGGGAGCGATGCCACGCGTTTCTTTTTCGCGGCAACGGATGTGAATTCGCATCTGGACTTTGATATGGAGCTGGCCAAGAAACACTCGTCAGATAATCCAGTGTTTTATTTGCAATATGCTCACGCGCGTATTTGTAGCATCCTTCGTAAATCCCAAAACCCAAATCCCGAATCCCAAATAATTCCAAATATCCAATCACCAATAGAAAAAGCAGAGCGTGATTTAATGCTAAAAATAATTGAATGGCCGGATGTGGTGGAGAATGCCGCACGTTTGCGCCATCCGCATATGCTGACAGAATATGGTAAAGAGCTGGCAATAACATTTCATCATTTCTACGAAAAATGCCGGGTGATCGGAAATCCTTTTAGAATAATGTTGTCAGATGCATCTCGAATTACATTATCCAATATGTTATTATTACTGGGAGTTTCAGCCCCAGAATCAATGTAAAATATTTATTTGGAGGATCGTATTATGAGCGATGAATATAAAAAAATACAGATCATGTTTGAAGAAATAAAGGGAGATATTAAGGCTATCGCCGAGGGGCATTCCGTTCTATTGAACGGAATTGATCGCGTAGATAATAAGCTGGAAGAATTCAGGGCGGAAGTTAATCAAAACTTTGACGCCCTCAGTAAAGATTTAAAAGGGCATATTCGTCAAATAGTTCCCCCGGCGCATGCATATAAATAATCATGAAATACGCATTTTTTAAAGGCAAGATCGTCCCATTTTCCGATGCAAAGATCGGGATCGCTACGCATGCTTTCAACTACGGTACCGGAGTTTTCGAAGGGATCAGGGCTTATTGGAACGAAAAGGATCAGCAGCTCTATCTTTTAAAATTAAGAGAACATTATGAGCGGCTCCAGCGCTCTGCTGCGTTAGGACTTAAAACCACAATAAAATATTCGATCGATGAGTTGATCGATATTACCGTTGAACTGGCAAAAAAGAACGATTATAAACAAGATATTTATATCCGTCCGATCGTTTATAAATCATCCGAAAAGATCGGGCTGGGATTAATTGGTGTTGAAGATGATTTTTGCATGTTTATCTCTCCTTTTGGGGCTTATCTTGATGTTACGAAAGGTATTCGTGTTTGTGTTTCTTCCTGGTGGCGGATATCCGCGCAATCCGCACCGCAAGGCGCAAAAATAAATGGGACGTATTTTAATTCCTCTTTAGCAAAAGCTGAAGCGCTCGAAAAAGGATATGATGAAGCTATATTGTTGTCGCATGAAAAAACGGTGGCTGAAGGGTCGGGCGAGAACTTGTTCATTGTTAAAGACGGGATGCTGATCACACCGCCATTATCGGAGACGATCTTGCCGGGGATCACAAGGGTTTGCATGATCGAGTTGGCAAAAAATGAGCTTGGCTTAAAGACAATTGAGCGGCAAGTTGAGCAAAAAGAGCTTTATACCGCGGACGAGCTCTTTTTTTGCGGTACCGGCGCGCAGATCTCTCCGATCATTGAAGTCGATGAAAATATTATTAAAGACGGGAAAGTCGGGCCGATAACAAAAAAGCTTCAGCAAATATATTTCCCTGCCGTAAAAGGCGAAAATCCGAAGTATAAAGATTGGTTGCTGCCGGTTTATTGATACGTTTTTTTTATTCCATTGAAACCCCACAATAAATTGTGGGGAATTGATGATTCAAAAAACATTCCCCACACTTCAGTGTGGGGTGTCAAAATTGTCCATAATTAACAAAGCTTTTTGTTATATATATTATGTTATAATATTTCCAAATGCTAAAAGGTATTGGCGTAGATATCATTGAGATCGACCGGGTAAAAGATGCGATCGAGAAGCACGGTGAAGCATTTTTAAGCAAGATCTTTACCGAAAAAGAGCTGAAATACTGCCGAGGATTGAAATCTTTCAAAATTCCA
>JBAYJF010000050.1:0-10066 GCA_041665245.1 Candidatus Margulisiibacteriota bacterium
GCTTCGGACGAAGTAACCGTAACCTATACGTATACAAAAAGTATTGTTGGAAAATATAACGGGACCGGCAACGGAAGTTTGGGGCCGTATTATTTAAGGGGGACAAGAGATATTGTTCCTGGGTCCGAGACCCTGCAAGTCTGGGATCAAGGTTCTTCGGTCATGACAACTTATACCCGGAATTCAAGTTTTGAAGGGAATGCCGGAGATAATGGTTATTTCATAAATTATAATTCGGATAATCCCTCTGTCTCATTTAACGTTCCATTGCTGCCCACAAAAAACTTCCAATTGGTATACCAATATATTGCGCCGACGGCAAACCACAGCGGCAACATTTCGCAATCTGCTCTTGGGGTAGACGGCGCTTTTAAGTTCGGAAATATTTTTAAGATCGATTCTACTTTTGCCAGAAGCGAAAATGATCAGATAATCGTCTCTGAAGCGAGCGTAGAGAGTTTTGCGGGAAACGGGACAAAAATATATTCTCTTCATTCGTCGGGTGATGTTGTCGACGGTTCCGAGCAGATCTATGTCAATCAAAAATTATTGAACAAAGATATTGATTACTTTATGAGCTACACAAAACCGGGGCAGTTTAATTTTTATTATATTACGCCGGCAACGCAGGACGTTATTTCAGTGAATTATAATTTTCAGTCTTCCGCGGGAGGGGCCTCCGCTCAATCTCTAAAAACGGGTACGGCTTATCGTTTTGGGGCGGAAACAAGAATGTTCGGGGACAAATTGGTCTTGAACGGAACAACGAAGGGGATAGGCTTTGATTTTTCTCCGCTTGGCGGAACGGCCATTGGCGTTGGTTCCGAGTATGAAGAGTATAATTTGATGTTCAACCCCGGGATCCATTCTTTAACCGGAAATTATTCGTATAAAGTAAGTAAGAATCCGATCGGGACAACAAGGACGACATTTCTAAAGACATACGATAACAGTTTTTCTGGAAGCGTCAATCCGGGCGGGAATATCAGGATCGATCTTGGATTTCGACAGCTAAATACCGTAGATGATCTCCTTCCCGGTGGAGCTTTGCATAATAACGATGCGCAGCAGGAGACCTATACCGCCAGCATAGCGCCCGTAAACTTCACAAAAGGAGCGATATCTCTGTCTCAAAAATATGACATATCCAAAACAGTATCAAAAACCGATACCATTGATAAGGCAGCTAATTTATCAAACACTGTAATTAATAATTATCATGCGGGAGGGACCTTGGGTATAACGAATAGATTTTCGTTGGGGGCTGATTTTCAATATAGTGAGCCGCTGACAACGGGGTCTCTGGAGACAACCACGGCGCATACTATTTCAACCGATAATTCAACTAATTTAAATTTGGATCTAACTATGGGTTTTCTGCAAAAGTGGGCGGCACGAGTTTCGCTCTTAAATCACAATGATTTTTCCCTGCTGCCATCAGCCCAACCCAGCAATACGACAAAAAATGAAACTTATCATATGGACCTTAATCCTTTTACGATCTTAACGAGCGCTTTTGACCATGAGAGGCAGGAGAGGACGACATTTGTAGCGGGGGGTGAAAATCCAAAATCCGAAAGAACTACCAGCAGTGTTCGTTTAGCTCCTATCTCCTGGTTTTCAGTCGGCGCAAATGCTTCAAAGGGAGAAAATGTTCCGGACTCAGGCGCGGCTAATAAAACAACCAATCGATCTTTGGGATATAATATTGATTATACTCCCATTTCGCTTCGGTTCTTTAGCTTGGTTACCCAGTTTGTGATCACAGATGCCTATCAGACGGGTCCTATTGGCGTAGAAATGGTCAGGACGGACACCAAAACACTATCGCAGAATTATACGATGAATATAAACCCCATTCCCATTTTCCCGATCACGCTGGGAATAAATCAGGAAGATTATAAGAATTCAAATAATTCAACATCTTTGCCGGTAAATACAAATACCCAGAATCAAACTACTACTGCAGATATAAAATTGATCGTGCCTGCGCTTCCTCAATTATCCGTGGGTGCCAATATTGTAAATAAGACAACCAAGGATTTGATCGCAGGGAATAGCCGTCCGAAATCAAATTTGAACGGCAAGGTCGGCTACCAGGTGCTAAGTTGGGGAACGCTTAATTTTGGTTTAGAGAAAGAGATAAATAAAGGGGAAGTCCAGGCTGGGTCGGTGGTTGATCTAGATTATGAAAAAACGACGCAAACAATTAGTTTCAATGCCCTTTTCCCGATCAATAATCCCGTACTAAATAATTTTACATTAGTTGCTTCGCTTAAAACAGTGAGTTTTATTAATAATAAAAATAATGTGGATAATTTCGACGCTTCTCTGCTTAGTTTTGAAGGGACGATGAATTTCTAGTATCGAAGATCAATTTAAAACTATTATTTTCCCGCGAGCCAATACTTTTTGATCGGCAATGATTTGATATAAATATATTCCTGTTGAAACTGTCCCTCCAAAAAGACTTTTCCCATCCCAGGACGGGGTGTTTATCCCATCCTTCCCGCCATTTTCTCCCGGTTGATAGCTTTTTTGCCAGATCATGTTACCGCTTAGGTCAAAAAGATAGATAGTTGAAAGAAAATTACCATGCAGACTGTAATAAAAAACGGCTTCGGTCGAGGTTTTGCGGTCGAATGGATTGGGAAGAAGAAAGGCTTGTGGAAGCGCGGCAAGCGAATTAACGGATTTATTCGGTTCATCGATGTTTGCCAAGGTGACGGGAAGATCGATCATAGTTGAGTTGCCTGCGAGGTCGTAGGCAATTGAGCGAAAAGTATAATTTCCGTTCAATCCGATCGTTTCCCAGGTGCCAAGCGTCCCATTCTTTGGTGTATAAAAAGTGCCGATCGTAACATAGGTGGGAGAAGCTTGTTTTTCATACTTTAATTCATATTTATCGAAGTTAAGGTCGGAAACTGTCCCGGTAACCGAAAGCTGCCCGCGGATGTTGGCCCCTGACGCAGGCGCTGTCAGTGTTAGCGTAGGAGGCGTGTTATCTACGATGATAGAGACGGTTGTTTCTTTTGAAGTTGAGTCCGCAGAAAAACAGGTGAGTTTTAAAGTATAGGCTCCGTCAAGCCCGGCGGTATTCCAACTGCCTAGCAGGCCGCTTGTTATTTCGGAATTGCCGGTTGCTACCGAAATAACATTGCTGGAAGCATCGATCGCTTTTAAGGTGTAGTTCAGGAAATTTCGGCCGGAAGCGGTCCCATAAATTCCGAAGGAGCTGTTTTTGTAGGCTCCGCTTGTTGGAGAAGTTATTGATGCGGATAAAGCGGTCAAAGTGTTTTGAGCATTGACCCGGCCTGATCCGATTTTTCCCTGATAGGCGGCTTCTTGAAGGCTGTCAACATTGTCTGTGTAGGTTTTGATCCTTGTTACAATTTCAGCTGCGGTTAATGACGGTTTGTCGGTCTTGATCAATCCGACAAGGCCGGCGACATAAGGGCTGGCGAGGGAGGTCCCATTCCAATATCTGTAGGAACCATCATTGTTGGTGCTATAAATGTTCGTTCCCGGAGCGGAAACATCGACCCAGGTCCCGTAATTTGAAGCTTGCGTCCTTCCGGTGATGCTGTCGGTGCTCCCCCAAACGGAGCGAACATCGCTTTGGTCGGTCGCTGCAACCGCAATGACGGTCGAATAATATGCAGGATAGGTATTCCAATCCACGTTTCCATTTCCTGCCGCGGCCACAAGCACGATCCCCTGATCGTAAGCCAGTTGGCAATTCTCTTTCAATTCCGTCGGATCGTCCTCATAATAGCGATCCCCCTCATGGCCTGCTTCCATGGAATTGTATTGACCCAGGCTCATGTTAATCGCGACAATATTTAATCCAGCTGCCTTTAGCGCTGCGCAATATGCCAGAGCCGCGCTTACATCGATGGTGTCGCCGGAGCCAGAGTCATCCAACACTTTTATAGGAAGGATCTTGGCGCTCCAATCAACCCCGGCAACCCCCTTGCCGTTATTGGTCGTTGCCCCAATGACCCCGGAGACGGCGGTCCCATGGCCGAAGCCATCCAGCGGATCGGTATCTTTATTTACAAAGTCGTAGGCTTTTACCATATCCAGCCGGCCGCTAAAATCTTCATGGTTATAATAAATGCCCGTATCAAGAACTGCGATCTCGTAGGTGTTTGAGCCCATGGTCTTATCCCAAGCTTGCGGTGCATAAATTTTTGTTAATCCCCATTGGTTGGCAAACCCGGGATCGTTTGGCGTGACGGAAAAAGCTTTAACGGTGCCTGGAGTACTTGCCAAGAGCACATTCGGGTCGTTTTTGAAATCCTGCATAATTTGATGAATATCTTGGGCTTGAGGGAACTTTAAAGTATAGGTGTCTTCCAAAAATTTCCAGTCAGGGCGGACCTTTAAGGCTTCAGCATAGACTTGTTCAAATTTCTGGACGGCATATCTTTCGGCCAGAGATTTTATTGATGGGGAATAAAAACGGATATTTTGAATGGATGAAGCGGACAGTCCCTTAGGGAGTTTGACGGTATTGGCTTTAAATTTAACATAAAGTTTGTTTGGGGCGATGCTTGCGGCCGAGAATCCGGAGAGACAAAGAATAAATGGGAGGATTAGCCATCCAATATGTTTTATTCTCGTCATATCGGTTGAAGTATAGCATAATCATGCAGTATAATGAAACCAGCAATGAAAAGTTTACGCGAGAGAGCAAAAAAAGTTGTTTCCCCTGTTTTAGGAAGATATTTTGGTGAATTTGAAGTTTCTTCCGGAGAGGGTGGATACTTATTTGGGAAAGATAAAAAAAAGTATCTTGATTTTGCGACCGGCATTGCTTGTAATGTAATTGGGCATACCCCGCCGGCCGTGGTTAAGGCCATTAAAGTTCAGGCTGAAAAGTTATTGCATGTTTGCATTGGAGTTGCTGATTACGAGCCATATATTGAGCTTTGCGAAAAGATCGCTGAAATCGTTCCCATAAAAAATGCTCAGACATTCTTATGCCAAAGCGGCACGGAGGCGGTAGAAGCGGCGATCAAATTAGCAAAATATGCTTCGAAGAAGCCGGGGATCCTTGCGTTCAAAGGCGGTTTCCATGGTCGCAGTCTTGGCGCCCTTTCTGTCACCACATCGAAAATGAAATACCGAGAGGGATATGAACCGCTTCTCCCTGAAGTATATATTTCTCAATTCGATCTAAATGTTGTGGAAAAAATACTTATTGATAATCCGAGCAAAATTGGCGGGATAATAATTGAGCCGATGTTGGGGGAGGGGGGCTATTATTTGATCGAGAAAAGATTTTTAAAGGGATTGCGCGCTCTCTGCGACAAAAATAATATTTTATTGATCTTTGATGAGGTTCAGACGGGGATGGGACATTCCGGCAAATGGTTTGCCAGCGAACATGCAGGGGTCATTCCCGATATTATTGTAATGGCCAAGGGGCTTGCTTCCGGCTTGCCGATCGGAGCATGCATTGCCAGTGCTGAGCTCATGTCAAAGTGGACCCCAGGCGCACATGGCGGGACTTTTGGGGGAAATCCAGTCTGTTGTGCGGCGGCGGTTGCTACTATCAAAGAAATTACAGCTAAAAAATATCTTAAAAATGCTGAAATATTGGGGCAATACCTGAAAGAACGGTTGGTTTTAATGATGAAAGAAAATCCGGCAATTAAAGATGTCCGGGGGATGGGATTAATGCTTGGCGTTGATCTTGGGGATAATGGGATCGTTAAAAAAGTGATCAATTATTGTTTAAAGAATAATTTAGTCCTTATCTCAACCGGAGGCGACGGTACTGTAATTCGATTTATTCCTCCGATAAATACGACAAAGAAACAGATCGACGCGGCGCTGGGCATCTTTGCGAAAGCGCTTAAAAATGTTTAAATACCGCGAGCTGGAAGAGGTTTTTGAGATCGCCTTCCAAAAAAACGAACCTCCTTTTATCATTGTCCTTGACGGGATCGAAGATCCGCATAACTTTGGCGCGATCCTGCGCACGGCGGAAGGGGCCGGTGTGCACGGCGTAATCATCCGAAAGATGCGCCAGGTACAGGTTACAGAGACGGTCATGAAAGTTTCGACCGGCGCTTCTGAAATCGTACCGATCGTCAGGGTTGCCAATATTGCGGAGACTATCCGACGGTTGCAGGAAAAAGAAATACTCGTGAAAGGGGTTGAAATCGTCGGAAGTAGGTTATATAATGAGGCCGATTACAGGGGTGGCACGGCGATAGTGGTTGGCAGTGAAGGGTTTGGGCTCTCTCATCTTGTGAAAGAACGGTGCGATGAGCTGGTTCGGATACCGATGAAAGGGAAAATTAATTCCTTGAATGCTTCAGTTGCTACCGGAGTTGTTTTGTACGAAGTACTAAGGCAAAGGGGCTCAAAGCAAGCTTGAATTTAAGGAGGTGAAAGATAATGGCAGAGAAAGTATGCAAATGCGGAGTTAAGAAAGTTGGTGGTTATCTTTATTTTGTTGACAAACAAGGCGATGTTTCAAGAGCAAAGATGGCTAGAGGACGCAAGAAAGCAAAAAAACGCAAATAAATTAGCGTTGGTTGAATAAAACAGTACGTGTTATAGATCATTTGTAACACGTACTGTATTTTTTTGGGGATTTTGTATTAAGAAAGAATATCGTTTAAGGCGACTCTGGGATGATGATATCTTTTCCGCTTTGAGGTGCTATTGCCGAATTGTATCGCTTCCTTTGGACACCACTGCAAGCAGGCCAGGCAATGCTGGCAATGATGCAGCCAAACAGGTTTATTATTCTCGATCTTTATATTGTTGACCGGACAGACTTTTGCGCAGATCCCGCAACCATCGCATTTTTCGTCCGCCCAATATTTGAGGTCAGCTTTGCTTATGGTCTTTATTCCGCCTTTGTAAAGAAAGCTCGAGAAGAGTAGATTTATGAGGAACGAGTTTTTTTCGATCTTATGGTCTTGCTTGCTGCTAACAATCCGGATTATTTCCTGCACTTTCTTTTCGGCCTTATTAAAGAGCGCTTCCTGTTTGTTTTTTGGTTTTGCGCCATACATGGGGGTATAATTCCCCGGCATATTGACCGCAAACCCTGCATTTAGCTTTGTTCCATGGTCGTTTAAAATGTTTGCCGCCTGCTGCAGCGTAGCTCCGGGGAACCCGCCGTAGGTTGCAGCGGCAAAGATATATTTATTTTTGATATTTGCAAACTTTTTAAGAAAATCAACGATGATCAGAGGGAGTCCCCACATATAAACGGGGAAAACAATGCCGATCGCGTCTGCCGAAAGATCCAATTCTTCTTTTATGGCTTTAGCGATATTTATAGTTTTTGCATCGGGGATACCCGCGGCAATATCTTTTGCAATAGCCAGTGAATTCCCGGTGGCTGAGAAATAATAGATATTTGTTTTCATTTTACCTAAATAAAATTGGAGAGGGAAGGATTTGAACCTTCGAACCCGTTAGGGACCTGATTTACAGTCAGGAGCATTTGACCACTTTGCTACCTCTCCGTAGTCGGTGACCGTTATTAATTATAACATACCTTGAATTTACGCCAATGTGCTCTAAGGTAATTGGGCCAGCAATTCCAAGATCCTTGAGGAATAGTGAGAAATGTTTTTTGCTAGTGCGAGTTGTTCCAGGTTTGCATGTAAAAATCCACTAATTTCACGGTCATCGGTCAAGCGTTTTGTTGCTGAAGCCAAGGCATTGCGGAAACGTTCTTCCCCGACCAGGCGATTCAAGGCAAGATACGGCATGCGAAAAATATTTGAATTTTGCCATTCGAGGGAAATATCGGCCAGGTCGCAGCCAACCAGTGCGACATCTATGCTTCCATCGGAAGCGGGGGCCCAGGACTCCACCAGATTTTGAAAATGGTCGTCGGTTTGGTATCTTTTTATTTTTAGACACTCTAAAGCTGCGCGTAGGTGGCCATAAACCAATTCTTCCGGCGTGTTGCGCATTTGGAAGGGCTCCGCGGATGGATCGCCCCAGCAAAGGGCATCTCCTCTTAGTGTTGAAGGGAGCCCGGTCCTTAAAGCTAAAGATTTTCCCGGATCTTCAAAGCCATTAAACTGCCAAACTCTTTCTGGATAAGCAGACGATTTTATCCGGGCAAATTCACGGCTGACCCAATACATGTTTACTGCGCGGCCAGCATCAAGAAATCCCTTTTGTTCGGGGTTTTCTCCGTTAAAAGGGATTCCGCATCCCTTTGCCGTAATGAAATAATCTTGCTGCTGCGCGCCAGAAATAATGGTCGCAGTCGGGATCTCCCAGCGTTCTCCGTTGTGGCGGAGTAGCGTGTAATTGCGGGCCATTATAAATTCTGGTGTGCTGCTTTGTGCGCCTGGTTTTTTTACGAAACCATAAAAGAGACCACCCCAGATCGCTCCGTCGGGTGCTATTTGCCAATGCTGCGCGGTTGCCAAATTCCAACGGGAAAGAGATGGATGAGAGAGCGTTAACTGGTAAGGCTTGTAGTCGTCAATCTCCAAAGAATAATTTACTTGAGCGTCAGGCGTAATTGCTAGCGGAGAGAGTGCAGCGGTAAAAACAGCCCCTCCAGCTTGCCCATGGAAAGAATGAATAGAACGGTATGTTGGAAAGTTGTCGGCCAATAAAAAATGCGGGGATTGCCCCGGCAAGCAAACCAACCCCTGCAGATACGGACTATCTTCAGCTGTTTTTGCACATCGGCCAGCCACGGGTCTTTGCCCGTAAAAATGCGGCTGCAAGCAGGGATTTCTAAACTGCTTAGCGGCAGGGCCTCTTACTATAATACTCATTGTCTTAGTATCGTAATTAAACGAATGTAATTTCAGACGCGCCCAATTTGTTTTTCTGCTATTATTAATATATGACAACTCAATCCGTTTGGCAGGCGCTTACGCACGATACGATCTTGGATACAGTTGAGGCCGCGCTCCAGGTAAAATTAAGCAATCTAATAATCAAGAGAAATAGTTATATCAACCGCGTTTATGAGCTTGAAGAGCATGATTCAAGAAAACGACTTATAGTAAAATTCTACCGTCCCGGGCGTTGGACCAAAGAGATGATCCTCGAAGAACACCAGTTTCTGAACGAACTTGAAGCTAGTGAAATTCCGGTCATACCACCATTATTAATTAACGGCCAAACTCTTTTTTTATTTACTCCCAACGCCCAACTCCATACTCCTATCTATTTTTCCTTATTCCCAAAAAAAGGCGGTCGTGCGCTGGACGAATTTGACCAGCCGGCTTGGGAAGAGATCGGACGATTGATCGCTAGGATCCATTTGGTTGGTGCGGAGCATAAGTCTAGCCAAAGAATTACATGGCGGCCGGCGGTTGCAACGAGGCAGCATCTAAATATTCTCTACAATTCTAATTATCTGCTGCCGGAATTTAAATCTGCAATGGAAAGGGTGGCGGAGCAATTTATTTGCAAGGCCGATCCATTGTTTAGTGATCATACAGCAATTCTTTTGCATGGAGATTGCCATAAAGGGAACTTGATCCATCGGCCAAACGAGGGGAGCTTTATTGTAGATTTTGATGATATCTGTTTTGGGCCTGCCGTACAGGACCTTTGGCTTCTTCTTCCTGATATTCCGGAAAAATGCGAGAATGAACTTAGTTGGTTTCTTAAAGGTTACGAGGTTTTTCGCCCGTTCGATAGGCGTTCGCTGGAATTAGTTCCCCTTCTGCGCGGAATGCGCATTATTCACTTTGCTTCCTGGCTTGCGGTCCAAAGCAAGGAGCCTGATTTTGAAAAGCACTTTCCTAAGGCCGGAGGGGCGGGCTATTGGCGGGAGCTGATCAACGAATTGCAGGAGATCGAGATATAGCGACTTTATTCTACGATGTATTTTTGTCCGTAAATTGCTTTTCCGCCGTCGGTATAATCTTCCCATACAATTACGAACGAGTTTTCGTTGGGGATGAGCGTTATTTTCGGAGCTCTTGCGCCATTGGTAGTATTTACTCTGACCCCACTTTCGTCCCATAGCTTCTCTCCTCTAGTGGAGAGTTTTTGCATGTATATTTCATATTGCTTTCCATCGCGGTAATCTTCCCAACAGGATAAAATA
>JBAYJF010000051.1:0-10004 GCA_041665245.1 Candidatus Margulisiibacteriota bacterium
CCCATGGGTACCCTTCAATATTAAATTCATGCGCGATCCGAAGAAATACCGGGCTATTGAATTCTTTTACAGCAACGGCCCAAGTTTTAATATAGCCATCCCATTTACCGGAAACGATATCGTTCAACTTGATCTTGTTATGATCTCCCCAGTACCACGGTTCCCAAACGATATGCGGAACTGCCCCATATTTGACGACACTTGCGGCATCTTCTTTCGGAAATTCCTGCGCCCAATCCTGGTACCACATTATCATGGCCGGTTTTTTTCCGGCTTGTTGTTCAAATTGCGTAATAAAATTCATATTCTTCGGAGCCCCTTCGCGAAACACTCCCGTATAAACAGGCTGCGCAGAGACATAGGAACTAAGCCCGCAGACTAGTGCCAGCGCTAGTCCAAAGTATTTTATTCTCCTGACTCCAAACTCCTTACTCATAACTCTCTCCCCTTTCTTTTATTTTATCCTTTAACGGCGCCAGCTGTGAGGCCTTTGACAATATACTTTTGCAGCATAAAGAAAATAATAACGACCGGCAGAGTTGCGATCACCGCTGCCGCCATCATCAAGTCAAATCGATTTTGGTAGTTTCCGACAAAGAGCCTTATGCCTACCGGTATCGTCATGGTATCAGCATTGGTTAACACCCAGGCGAACATAAGCTCATCCCAGGCATTCAAGAAAATATAGATCCCGGTCGCGATAATACCAGGGACCGCCAATGGGAGCGCAATAAGAGAAAAGACCTGCCAGGCGCTGCAACCGTCGATCCTCGCCGCTTCCTCGAGCTCTTTTGGGATCGCCGCAAAAAATCCACGCAAGATCCAGATCGCAAAGGGGGTAAAAAACGCCGCGTAGATCAGGATCATCCCCCAATAGCTTCCTTTGATCGGAATTCCGGTTATAAGCGTAAATTGGACGAACATTATATATAGCGGGATCAAATACATGATCGCCGGGATCATTTGGGTCGCTAAGATACTGTTACTGAACAGATCGGAGCCGGGAAATTTGAAACGCGACAAGGAATAGGCCGCAAGGGTCGACAAGAACATCGCGATGACCATGGTGCACCCGCAAATAATGAGCGAGTTCTTCAAATAGAGGCCAAAGTTAACATTCTTCCACATGTCAACGTAATTATCCCAATGGACCTCGGCCTTTCCTTCAAGATTCTGCGAGAGACCGATCCGTCCGATCGCAATATCGGTCGAATTCTTGACCGAAGAAAAAAGCATCCAGCCGATCGGAAGAAGCGTGATCGCCAAAAAGGCTAGCATTACAATGCTTATACAGATATCGGTAATTCTTTTTTTAAGATAATAAGGCAATTAACTCATCTCCTCGGCTCTTTTGAAATATTTAAACCAAACATTGACGATACAGATCATGACGATAAGAAGAATGACCGAAGCCGCAGCTCCAGTCCCAAAATTCCAGAGCTGGAAAGAGTTGCGGAAAATATTGGTCATCATCAGGTCACCCCATTCTCCCGGGAATCCCGCGCCAAAACCGAACATCATGATCACGATATTAAATGAATAGGTATTTGCGATAATGCCAAAGAGGATCAAAATAAACCAGACCGGGCGGAGCATCGGCCAGGTGATCATCCAAAACTTTTTCCAGGGACCGGCGCCGTCAATATCCGCCGCTTCATATAATTCTTCCGGAATTGTTTGCAGGCCGGCGAGAAGCATCAACATCGACAACGGCCAATAGCGCCAAATCGTCGGTATAATTATCGCCCAAATTGTATTCGGCCCGGTCAGCCAGGAGATCTTATGCGGCATTAAATGCAGCCAATCAACCAGTAAGACATTGACCAAGCCGCCCTCTTTCAGCCACATGATCCCCCAAAGAAGGCCGGTAACATAGGTCGGAACGATCCAAGGAAAAAGAAATAATGTTCTAACAAGGGACCTGCCGAAAAAATTACGGTTAAGCATTAGGGCAACGAACATACCGATCGCCAGGGTCCCAAAAGTAACAATGACAGTATAAATAATCGTATTTCTTACCGCCTCGAAAAGCCCGATCCTGACGGGACTCGTGGGGTCGATCAACACCGCGGAGAAGTTATCAAGCCCGACAAAAGGAGCTAGCAGGTATTGCTGCAGCGTGTTTTGGTTCAAATTCAGGAAGGACATGTAGATCCCCTGCACGATCGGAGATAAATGCAAAAAGAACATAGCAAGGGCCGTAGGGGCGATAAAATAGTACGCGATCCGATCTCTTTTTATTCGAGCCCAGATCCTCTGTTTTCTTTCAAGGTTTATTTTTTTAGTTTTCGGACTTCCGGCCACATTAGTTTCCCCACTCAACCTCAATGGGTCTCACTGGTAATTTTGTATTTTATCTAAAATTCCGTCCTTTTGCAAGGCGCATCGCATTGCCGCCTCCGATTCAGCAGATGAATCGACTCGCCAATCCCGCTCTTTGTTAATATTGAACCAGCAGAAGATTTTCACTTTTTCATATTTTGAAATTATCTTTTCAAAGGCATCCTTGATCCAATTGCTTTTATTTTCCCGCTCGCTGCTGCCGGATCCTGCCGAAGAGAACTCGCCGATCATGAGCGGCTTATTTGATATTGCCGATATTTCTTTATACGCCTCCAAAAAAACTTCATCGAACGTTTGCCATTTTTCATAGCCCCAATTATAGCCATCAAGCGCAAGCCAATCGACGTACTCATCGCCGGGATAATAAGCTTTAAATTCATTCCATTTTTCGGGCGGACGGCTTTCATGGTTCACGCACCAAACTAGTTTTATATTGGTTGCTTTTACATTATTATATATAAGAGCATGGAGATGCTTCCAGGCTTTAATATAAAGCTCCGGCCCTTTTCCTTCATCATTATTACTTACTCCGCTCCAAGGATACCAATCGCCATTCATTTCATGGGCAAAGCGTAAAAATATCGGTTGCCCGATCTCTTTGGCAGCTTTAAGAAAATTAAGCATATAATCGTCATGCTTTCCGGAAATGATCGCATTCAGCGTCCCCTCCTTATCGGTGATCCACGGCTCCCAGGTAAGCATGGGGAGGCTTCCGTTGTTAATAATGGCTTTTACTTCATCGGTCGGAAAAGGATTGAACCAATGCGTGAAAAAAAGGATGACGCCAAGTTTTTTACCGATCGTTTTTTCAAAAGCGGGAATATTTTCCACACCATTAACAAATGCGCCTGATGTACAGCCGCCGGCATTCATCGCAAATGGATATTTCTTATCTCGAGGTTTGTTTCGGATGGTCCGACGATCATGACTTGAACTTTTAGGGGGTGCTTTACAATTCCGAGGATCGGGAGCGAAAAGCGTTTAAAATTATTTTTTGACATATCATCCATTAAAAAACTGTCTTCAAATGAAGTGGCAGGAAGTTCCGGGTTGGTCTTATCAAATATTTCGATGCGCAGGCGCGCCCAGGGAGCCCCTAGTTTAATTTCGCCTTTCGCTTCCATTTCAAGGAGCGAAGGATTCTTGATCTCTTCCTGGACTAAAAGAACGCAGCCAAGATCGGTACCTTTTCCCGAGAGAAAATACGACTCTGCCGTCTCTTTGACCTTCTCGCCTGCCTTGCCAAATCCAGCAAAAATAGGTTTCTTTAGCATGGGAACATTATAGCATACTGCCGGAATCTATTGAGAAGACATCTTTCACTGAAATTATTCTTCATTATTAACGATAATTAATCAGGAAACGATCACTATTATCAAAGGAAGGATAATATATGGCTGGAGAAAGCTTTGGTTTACACCCGGTAGTTTTTCGTTATATTGAAACATCCGCAAAAATATTACAGCGCCACGCAGCATTAAAAGAGAATCCTGCTGCTAAAAGGAATCTTGTCAGGCTTGCGGGCAGAGCACACCGATTTTTAACCGATGGGCACTTGCAAGGGTTGCAGCCTTACCTTTCCAACGCTTTTTGGAAATTCATGATGGATGAACTAAGTCGGAATGAATTCGGCAGTCCCGGAGATACACTTGAGACTGCTGCCAGCAAAATAAAAAGGTTCGGAGACGAAATGTTCGGCCATATTCCGACCGTAAACCGCCAAGTAATCACCATTGCAACCTTGCAAAACGGCATCGATCCATGGATCGCATCACTTTCGACGCGAGAGCCCAAAAGCCTGCGCGGGCTGGAACGGCTTACCCTCGGAGAAATAGATTCGGGGACAAGAAAAGAACTGTTAGGCAAACTTACATCGATCCACGCCGCTGTGGCTTCGCCGCTTTTCGATCTCATCGCCGTGCTGCATGATTTTGGGAAATTCAATCCTCCGCCGGATAATTATTTTAACCATCCCCATCCCGTGACCGGCTATCGAAAATTACAGGCATTTCTTGGCGCTGGAAACTCGATCATTAATTATGCCGCCATGCCGGAAAAACTGCGAAGGATATTCACCGAAAGCGATATCAACAATATGATATTGGCGATCCAACTGGCGCATAACGCCCTTCCGGGGCCGGCATTGGGCGAAAACAGCCGCGCCGGAACATTTTATGGCGTCTTAACAGAGCCGTGCATGCAAGCCATCCTGCAAGATCCGGCAAAAAGGTCTTTTTATTTCAATGCCCTGGCTCTTTTGGCTGTTTGTGATGTCGCAGCACTTGGTTTTTTGTCCGCTGAGAAGATCAACTACTACATCGGAACAGCCGCGCAACTAGATGCTCTTTGCGGGTCTAGTTCCTTTGATTTTTCCGAAGTCAGACCCTTTTCGAATATCGATTTGCGTGAATTTGTTGCCACCCTGTATCCAGCCGAAACTTCTGATCCTTGGCGGGAAGACTTTTGGACCCGCTTTGAAGCAGTTACTTCGGCGAATACCGCTCCGAACGATATGCGCTATCGCAGCGAGGGGAAACTGCGGGAAAAATTCACGACGTTTGTCCAAACCAATTACGGGGCAAAAGCAGAAGAGGTTTTGAGCGCTCTGACAGATCTCTTTGGTTATGGAATAAAAATGGAATATTTTCGCAATTTCTGGATCGCGGTAACAAATGGCAATAACGATAGATCCGGTTTTCAAAAGGAAGTTCTTGCTTTCAGCAAACCCGGCATAGATTTTATATTGGCCATGGCAAAAGATGTTGAGGCCAAAAGACAAGCGTTAATTACGCAAGGCAAATTAGATCCCCAGGCTGGCGTAATCGTTACAACCGGCCATCAAAACTCGCAAAACGATTTCAGCATCATGACCGGCTTCCACGATCAAGTCGCAAGATCCCCTGAACGCTGGGACCGGTTTTTCAAAGAATTTTCTAGTGTTGAGCCAACATCTTCCGCGGATATAGGAACTTTCCGGATCACTTACCGGCCAGAAGATTATTTGGAAGCGATTAATAAATAATTTTACAGCTTAAATTTATCCCATTTTCTTTCTATCTATATTTACTATTATTATATTGTTCGCCTCTAATTTTTTACCCCTCTGCTGCCGGCAATAATAAACTGAAATTTTATTGATTATCATACGAAAAATGGATGAGCCATTATTATGCAAACGAATAAAATACCAGTAGGTCTTGTAGGATATGGATATTGGGGAAAAGTACTATTTAAAGCCCTACAGAGCAGTCAGCATTGCAAAGTAGCTAAAGTTGTCGTCCTGGATACCAGCAAACCCCACCCCGGGATCGAAGACACCCCTGTTACAAATTCACTCTCTTCGGTATTAGAGGATCCCGCCATTCAAGCGGTTGTCGTCGCAACTCCACCTGCATCCCATTATGAGATAGGAAGAGCGGTCCTTGAAAGCGGTCGCTGCCTCCTGATGGAAAAAACCTTTACAGAAACTGCCGACCAGGCCCGCGCCTTAAAAGCCTTAGCGGAAGAAAAAAATACTCACATATTAGTCGATTACACTTTTACCTTTTCTAAGGGGGTCGCCTTCATGCTGCAATTGGCAGCGCAGGGAGTGATCGGGCAGGTAAGGTCCGCAAGTCTATCTATGCGCCAATATGGGCGTTTTTCAGGAGAGAGCGTTTATCCACTGCTTGGCAGCCATATGCTCAGCCTACTGCACAAACTATTTCCATTAGGCGAATTGGAATTCCAAAGACAAGACCAATTTACAAGGGAAGAAATCGTTGAAACCGGCGAACTAAAGTTCAGGATCCCTTCAGGCGCCTTCTGCGGATCAATTGCTTTAAGTTTAAATTTTCCGGGCAAAGAACGGAAGTTTGTAATATTCGGAGAAAAAGGGGCACTGATGTATGACATGCTCGCAGATCCCCCGCTGACAATGGGTCTTTATAGACAGAACACGCTTTCACCGATCGCCGGGTTGCCGGATTTTAACGAAGGAAATAATTTAGCTTTTGTGATCGATCATTTTTATAAAATGCTAATGGGACGCGCATCCTCAAACATTGGCACCGCGCTTGCGGTCACCGCCTGTTTGGAAAATGTTTTGCAAGGAAGATCGTTATGACCGTACCAGTTTCCCTATCATCCATGGACCGCCCCGGAGCATTTCGATACGCCAAACTTGTCTATCGCCATTTAACAGCCAGGCAGCCGGATTTTCGCCCTTTTAGTGGATCATTGGCAGTCCCCAGACAGGCCGAATTCCTGATCGGACCGGACCGTGGCCGGCCATGCAACTTGAATTGTTGGTATTGCGAAGGAAAACTGCTAAAAAAAACGCTGCAACCTACGATAAAACCCTTAATCCAGCTGATAAAAGACCTACGCGGCGCCATCCCATTAATAGTACTCTCCGGCGCGTTCACTGAGCCAACGCTCAACCCAAGGCTTATTGATCTGCTCGAAGCAATAAAAGCCAGCGGATCAAATTTCGGATTGCATACGAATGGAACGCTCCTTCCGGCATTAGAAAAAAAACAGCACTTCATATCCCGTTTAGTTGAGCTTTCAACAAACGATGATTACTTGACCGAATCTATCGACGGGGCAACCCCTGCCTCATGGGCTCGTACAAAAAGAGTGTCGAACTCGTCGCTTTTCAATAGCATTCTTTTAGGCTTAAAGATCTTAAGCAGATTAAAAGCAAAAAAACATGCCTCGAGCGCAATTATTCGAACGAATTATCTTTTAGATAATAATAATTTCTATAAAGTTTACCTCGGAGCATTTGTTCATATTATGAGCGGACTCGATGTCGACACTGTACGATTTTCGATCCCATATCCTCCATACATGTCCAGCGAAGCAACCGATCGAAAACATCGGGAATTTTTTGAACAGCCATTATATTCCAAGGTATGGCCGTATTTAATGCCGCTGTTATCCCGGGGCAGCGAAAAACCTTTTATTTTTGCACTGCCGCCTGAAACCCAAAATTTATCACACACATCTTTCCATCATTGCTTTGCGGGGTATGCGCAAATTACCGTTGGGACGCATGGCAAGATCGGACCTTGTCCATCGACCGCAAATTCAAGTTTCCCGACCTTAAGTTTGGGAGACCTTACTTCCAGCGCAGAGGAATTCTTATTGCGGATACAAGCAAACCAAAACAGCGAATTTGATCCTAAAACCGATTGCTTTCAGCTCGGCGGGGTTTGCACCAGAGCTTTACTGGAAGTAAACCAATTATTTGAAGACCATTATTTTAGGGGACAAAAGGTTTTTTAGCTTCTTTAAAAATAGCCTGAAATTATTCTCATTTTCTTTCGATAATATATTGGAAGGCCAATAGAAGGGAGATAACAAAAATGGCAATTCAGTTATATTTAAAAGACACGAGACAACTTTCCTGGTATCGGCATCCGATCGACAGGTTCCTTGTAAACCGCGCAGTAAAAAAGATCGCTGACCACATCAAAGATACAAACAGATCAAACCCATCCAAAACCCAAGTCTCCCACGCATTCGTAACTGACTACCTTTCCCATCATCGTTTAGGAAGATACGCGCTGACCCTTCAAAAAGCCGGCGTAATTCAAATTTCTCTGACCGATAGCGGGATCCAAAACGGATATCTGGCTGCGCATCAAACTGAAAAACATTTATCCCCCAGTGCATTTTCAAGTGTCGCCCTGGTCCAATTGTCTCCAAGAGATGAAGACTTGGGAATGATGAGGACCCACGTAGAAATAATTGGCGCACCCGGCCAACGGCAGGCCGCAACCATTCCTGCCACGGATCTTTTTGACGGCAATAGCGATACGTGCCCAAAAAACATGTCCATGCTGCCGGTAGCTTCGGGCTATTCCGGCAATTACGTCGGACCCGGAAGAGTGGTTGATCCGCAGCGGCCACGAGACGGCGTTCCGCTAGAAGGCGAACTGTCTATTTTACGCGCTGTCGGCCCAGTAAGGGATAGCGCCGACCAATCTTTTTCCGAGGTTAAAGATCAAATGCCTTCCATTATTATAAAAGACGAAACACGCCCCTCTTCTCCGTTGAGCCTGCCGGCCGGCGGGTTAATGGGCTATATTAACTTTGGCACCAAACGCTTGTATCAACTGGTATATGATAATGCCAGATTTCTCCTTGCCAGCCTATCAACCAACGTGCAAGACGGTTATACGGTTTTCATGGGAAAGAGCAGCCGCTATATCAAATTTTTCGGAAAACCGATGGTCGGGACGCAAACCCTTGATGAAGCGACCGCCGGACCGAAGGCCCCAAAATTTATGATCTTAACCAGGCCGCTTTCTTGCGAAGCAATAAAAGGCCGTCCAGTCCAGGCAGCCCTTGTCGATAAAAAGACCGGAAAAGTTAAATATGTCCTCCCCTCAACAACCTGGTCCGGACACGTTGCAAACCTGCGCATAAAGATGGGCGCAAAATTTGCCGGCGGAATGAAAGGAAGAGAGATCCTGGAAGAGCTTGGGATCAGCGGCGATATCAGAAAAACCGACGTTGGAACACCTGCCTTTAGGACAAAATTGGAAGCTTTGGGGAAAAGCACGGTCGAGATCGATGAGATCATTGAGTTCGCAAAATTAGCCCAGCAAGACGATCTTTGGGAAACAGAATGGGAGATCATGGAAGTTATCCCCGGAGCATTTGTCGCTCAAAAAGAATTCCTGGATTGCCTGAATGTCGAACTCGAAGGCCTGACCCGGAAATATCAGACCATGCGCGGCGGAAAATCAATGGAAAGGGTATTAAGGGAAGGCGGCAACCGCTTTAGCCTTGAGAATTTTGTTTATCTTGCCATGTTCTCTTCGGACCGAGGAGAGCGACTGGCCGGATTCGTCGGTAAATTTGGCGGATTAAAGGGGGTCATTGACCCGGCCTTTTTACAGGAGGCCTATACATTAATAAGAGAGACCGTCTTTGCCGGCCAGAAGATCTATGCGATCAACGTCGGCGAAGCAACCGAAGTAATTAATTTTACGGACGAAAAAGAAGGGAAATCAATAAGGGTCGGAGAACACGCTTACACCAGCATCCTTCAAGCTTGCACCGACTATTCATCCCCGGAAGAATGGGAATACTGGAGAAGCGCACTTGCCCTGCCGACCTCAATGGGATCGGTAAATGAACATTCTTTCGTT
This sequence comes from Candidatus Margulisiibacteriota bacterium, assembly GCA_041665245.1. GTDB lineage: Bacteria > Margulisbacteria > WOR-1 > O2-12-FULL-45-9 > XYB2-FULL-48-7 > JBAYJF01. The sequence continues at coordinate 9,489 of JBAYJF010000051.1, forward strand.
GGCGCTTGGGATTGGCGGCAGATCGGCACAAGATTAAAACATTGGTGGAAACGCGATCTTATCGTAATAGATTCAAGTCTTTCAGGGAATTTTATACCAAAAGGATCCGCCTTTATTGTTGGATCAAGAGTTACCGCGGAACAGGCGGTCGCAATGAAAGGCCCATTCTACAGCATCTACTCGGATACTAAAGTCGGCGAAGGATTAAATGCTGCCGGAGCCGGCGTCCTTGCCTATCACAGGACAGATAGCTATGACGGCCTTGGGATAAATAATCAAGGCGTTTACGTTTCGTGGCAAGACCATGGAATATTGGGAAGATCCGGGGAAGCTGCCCCTGTCAAGGATGCCGAATTCCCATTCCCGGTAAAGCCGCTTGTAAGCGCTACTTCAAGGGACACAAAAACTGTTGATGCGGCCATTCCTGGACTTTCGCCGCAAGCCAATGCCCTGCGCGACCAAAAAGCCCTTGCAAGAATTTTAGACACCGCCAGACGGGGAGGTAACTAACATGGC
>JBAYJF010000052.1:0-9831 GCA_041665245.1 Candidatus Margulisiibacteriota bacterium
AGATCGAGACCCTGGCCCTGCACGGAGGACAAGAGGCGGATCCGACCACTGGGTCAAGGGCGGTGCCAATTTACCAGACAACTTCTTATCAGTTCAATAGCGCCGAACATGCCGCCAATCTTTTCGGATTGAAGGAATTCGGCAATATCTATACGCGGTTGATGAACCCAACCAGCGATGTATTGGAAAAAAGGATAGCCCTGCTGGAAGGGGGCGTTGGAGCCTTGGCGGTTGCCAGCGGACAATCAGCTATCTCCCTGGCACTGCTAAACATCGCCCAAAATGGCGACGAGATCGTCTCAGCCGATAATTTATACGGCGGAACTTATACCTTATTTCATTATACTTTCGCAAAGTTCGGAATAAACGTTAAATTCGTAAAGTCGAACGACCTGGAGGCCTTTGAAAAGGCGATCACTCCCAAGACAAAAGCGATCTACGCCGAATCGATCGGAAATCCAAAGCTTGACGTAACCGATCTGGAAGCCCTTTCCAAGCTTGCGCATAAACATAATATTCCGCTCATTTTGGATAATACTGTTTCTCCTTACTTACTTAGGCCTTTTGAGCATGGAGTAGATATAATTGTTTATTCCGCCACGAAATTTATCGGCGGGCATGGGACATCTCTTGGAGGATTGATCGTTGATTCCGGAAAATTCAATTGGACCAACGGCAAGTTTCCTTTAATTGCCGGACCGGATCCAAGCTATCATGGGATCAATTTTGTTGAGGCGCTGAAACCGCTGGGAAATATTGCTTACATTATAAAAGCAAGAGTTACTCTTTTGCGCGACCTTGGCCCTGCCCTTTCGCCTTTTAATGCATTCCTTCTCCTTCAGGGATTGGAGACTCTGCATTTGAGATTGCCGCGCCATTCCGAAAATGCCCTGGCAGTCGCTGAACATTTGGAAAAACATCCCAAGGTCAGCTGGGTAAACTATCCTGGGCTGGCTTCGAGCCCGGAAAAGGCAAAAGCCGAAAAATATTTACTCAAAGGCGCCGGCGCTATAATTGGATTTGGGATCAAAGGCGGAATAGAGGCTGGCAAGAAATTCATAGATTCGCTTCAGCTGATCTCTCACCTAGCAAACGTTGGGGATGCTAAATCACTGGCAATCCATCCGGCCAGCACCACCCACCAGCAGCTTTCCGCAGATGAACAGTTGTGTACGGGCGTAACGCCGGATTTCATTCGTTTGTCGATCGGCCTGGAGCATATTGACGATATCTTGACCGATATCGATCAAGCTCTGGCAAAAACTTAATTTGGAGGAGAGCAACATGACAAAATTATTTGACGATATCACAAAGACCATCGGGAATACCCCTATCGTTCGATTAAAACAGATCGCGAAAGGCTTGCCAGGGGAAGTTCTGGCAAAGGTTGAGTCTTTTAATCCTTTATCCAGCGTTAAAGACAGAATAGGGCTAGCAATGATCGAGGCCGGCGAAAAAGCCGGCCTCATAAAAAAAGATACCGTGATCATTGAACCAACAAGTGGCAATACCGGGATAGCTCTCGCCTTCATCAGCGCCGCACGCGGTTATCGGTTAATTTTAACTATGCCTGAGACTATGAGCATAGAACGGCGGCAGCTCTTGAAGATCTTCGGCGCCGAGCTTGTCTTGACCGAAGGGGCCAAAGGGATGAAAGGGGCGATCGAAAAAGCACAGGAGCTTGCGGCCAATACGCCGAATAGTTTTGTACCGCAGCAATTTAATAATTTGGCCAACCCTGAGATTCATCGAAAAACCACCGCTGAAGAGATCTGGAGTGACACCGACGGACAGGTGGATTATTTTATCGCGGGGGTTGGAACCGGCGGGACGATCACCGGCGTTGGGGAGGTCCTAAAAAGCCGCAACCCTAAAATAAAGATCCTCGCCGTCGAACCGGTTGACTCCCCGGTATTATCCGGCGGAAAACCGGGACCGCATAAGATCCAAGGGATCGGGGCCGGATTTGTCCCGCAGATCCTGGACACTAAAGTGATCGACGAGATCATTCAAGTCACGAACGAGGATTCGGGAATAACCGCCCGCCTCCTCGCAAAGAAAGAAGGGATCCTGGTCGGCATTTCCAGCGGCGCTGCTTTATGGGCGGCACTTGAAGTTGCCAAACGACCGGAAACCAGAGGAAAAAAGATAGTTGTTTTATTACCCGATACGGGTGAGAGGTATTTATCAACATGGTTGTTCCAGGAATAGGAACGGTTGGGGTTGTTTCAACCCGGCATTTTCATTCTCAAGAAGATCTCATTCTTGAGTCGGGGGAAAAACTCGGGCCCATAACGATCACGTATGAGACCTACGGCCAACTTGGCTACAAAAAAGAGAATGCCATTTTGATCGAACACGCCTTCACAGGGGACGCTCACGCAGCTGGTTTACATACCGGAGATAATAAACCCGGCTGGTGGAACAACCTGATCGGTCCAGGAAAAGCTTTTGATACGAACAAGTACTTTATTATTTGTTCCAACGTCCTCGGCGGATGTAGAGGCTCGACCGGGCCCTCTTCGATCGATCCAAAAAGCGGCAAACCATATGCTCTGAATTTTCCGACCATTACGATCACGGATATTGTTAGGGCCCAAAAACTGCTTCTCGATCATTTAGGGATCAAAACCCTGTTGTCGGTAGCCGGTGGATCGATGGGCGGAATGCAGGCCCTGCAATGGGCCGTTTCATATCCGGATAAAGTGCGTTCAACGATCCCGATCGCGGCCGCGGCTAAAAATCTGCCGCAGCAAATTGCTTTCAACGAGGTCGGCCGCCAAGCGATCATGGCCGATCCGAACTGGAATGATGGAAATTATTACGACAGAACCCGGCCGGAAAAGGGGTTGTCGGTCGCTCGGATGATCGGACACATCACATACATGAGCGATAAGTCGATGGAAGAAAAGTTTGGCCGACGGTTTAGGGAGACAAAGCAAGCCTTCAAATTCGGGGGCGATTTCGAAGTCGAAAGCTATCTTCAATATCGAGGGAACAAATTCGTAAAGCGGTTCGATGCCAACTCCTATCTCTATCTGACCAAAGCAATGGACCATTTTGACCTATCGGGCGGGAGGCCGCTCTTTGAGGCTCTAAAAGAGATTAAAGCCAAGTTTCTGGTGATCGCGTTCAAGTCCGACCTGCTCTATCCGGCATATCACTCGGAAGAGATCGTGCGCGCCTGTAAGCTGGCCGGGATCGAAACAACCTACTGTGAAATCAATTCACATTTTGGACACGATGCCTTTCTGCTGGAAACCGAAGAAGAATCCCGCCTTATTAAGCATTTCTTAGAACGGGTCTACACGGAAGACGAGGAAAATTATGAAATATAATACCATTAGGCCGGATCATGAAATTATTTTGGGTCAGATCGAGGCCGGGGCTTCCGTGCTCGACCTTGGCTGCGGCAAAGGCGACCTGCTCCAGCTTTTGATAAAAGAAAAAATGGTCCGGGCGCAGGGGATCGAAAAAGCTGAAGAGGATATCTATTCCTGCGTTGAAAAAGGGCTGGCCGTTTTCCATGGTGATATCGATACCGGCCTGTCCGAATATGGCGATAATAATTTCGATTATGTCGTTCTAAACCAGAGCTTCCAGCAAGTGACCAAACCGGACCTGGTCCTCCAGGAAGCGCTGCGGGTCGGGAAAAAAGTTATCGTTGGCTTTCCCAATTTCGTTTATCTTCCGGCGCGCCTGCAATTCTTTTTCTTGGGAAGGACTCCATTAACGCCGTCCCTTCCCTATCGCTGGTATGATACGCCTAATCTGCATTTTTTAAGCATCCTTGATTTCACCGAATATTGTTCCAAAAGAAAGATAAAGGTCCTTCGTTCATATTTTATAAGAAAAAAAAAGCGGATCAATCTTTTTCCAAACCTATTGGCTGAGACAGGGCTCTTTGTCCTGACCAAATAATATGGGTTTCTTGATCATTTAAGTCATGATTCAAGTTTCATTTATTCATTTTATCGGATCTGTGCTGTATTATAACGCTACTTTATGACAACTAAACAGACAAAATGCATTATTTGTTCGTTGTTGGCCATTTCACTTTCGTGGCTAATCTGCCCAAGCTATTCTTCCAAACATTCTTGCTGCCAGGAGCGAACAAATGGGACCGATAAATATTGCGCGAATCACTGCCAAGCCAAGACCGTTGAAAATCCGCTTTTTATTGAAATACCAAACTGGATCGCAAATAATTCACTATCAATTGAATTGCAGGCCAATTTCCCCTATCCATATTATATACGCTCAGAAAGCGCTTCATCCGCAAACCTATTCACTAAACAAATCGACAACCATCCGCCGCTCGGCCCGCCAACAAAACTTTGCCTTCTTATGTCCCACAGTTTTTTAATATAAAGTAGGAGAATTTAAATGAAAAAGTTATTAATACTTGCAGTTGTTGCTTTGCTTGGGCTTGGGTCGGTCAGTTTTGCGGCGGTGAAAAATTGCTGCGCAAAAAACGCCAAGTGCTGTGCAAAAACATCCGATTGCTGCAAATAGCGTAAAGCTTAAGGGGGCCCTTCGGGGCCCCCTTTTTAAAAAACAAACGACATTCCAACGGAAGTAAAAATATTTTTCTCGTATTTATCTTCGAAATAATCATACTTCAGCGTTATCGCCGACTGCTTTGAAAGAAAATAGTCCAACTGGCTCCTCGTTGTTAGCAGCGCAGGGCTCCCCTCTCCATACCGCCGATAGATCTTGGTTTTTATTTTTACAAAACGCGCAAAAGAAAATCCCAGGTCCGCGCCGAAAGAGAGATAATTAAGGTTAACATAACTGGAAGAGCTAAATCCATTACTTGTTCGGCCTCCAACATTTATTCCTTCGGACGCAAGCGAAGTTGCGACTTGCTCGTTAAAATAACCGACGAACGGTGTTACGCGCAGGTCTCCATTTTTAAAAGACAATCCAGCTATCGGATGCAATGCCCAAATGGATGTGTCAACATTAAGGGATGCGAGCGGCGCGGCAGAAATCGAATCCTCACGCGTAAAAACGTGGATATAATCGGCGGAAAAACCCAGCATTGGCTGGATCGGCTCATTCTGCCGAAAATAATAATTGCCATAAAACAGATAACCGCTCTCCGTGCTGTATTTAAGTTTTGAATAGTGGCCTGTGCTCCCGATATTAAAATCAGGGCCAACATAGACCATATTAAGCCCGTAGAGATTGCCGACATCGCTCAATGTATTTATTCCGCCCCCACCCGGTGATTGATAATATATGTCGCTGCTTAAGCTGCCAAAGAGCGGCGAAACAATGAACATTGCCTTGCCAGGCTCTGCAGCAAAAGCTTGCTCGAAAAGGCTAGCGCCAATCATAACCAATATTAATATCGAGATTATGCTGTTTTTCATTCCAGACCCCCTATCAGGCAGTAAAAAACTGCTCAGTGCTAAAATATCTTCCTCCGGTGTCCGGAAAAATGGTCACGACTTTTTTCCCGGCGCCATATTCCGCAGCAACTTTAAGCGCGGCAAACGCGGCGGCTCCCGATGAAATTCCGACAAACAACCCCTCATGTTCGGCCAACCGCCTGGAAGTTTGGAATGCATCATCATCTTTTACCGTTATAACCCGGTCGATCACATCACGGTTCAGGACTTTTGGGATAAAGCCGGCGCCAATTCCCTGGATCTTGTGTGGGCCCGGTTTGCCACCGGAAAGGACAGGTGACGCGTCCGGCTCGACGGCAATAATTTGGACATTCGAATTTCGTTTTTTGAGGACCTCGCCAACTCCCGTGATCGTACCGCCTGTTCCAACCCCCGCAACAAAAGCATCGATATCGCTTCCCAATGCGTCAAGAATTTCGATCGCTGTCGTAGTGCGATGGATCTCCGGGTTTTTGGGGTTGTTGAATTGCTGGGGCATAAAGGCATGGAACTTTTGCGCCAGCTCTTCAGCTTTTTTTATTGCCCCTTTCACTCCATCCGCCCCAGGGGTCAAAACAATTTTCGCGCCATGAGCCCTTAAGGTATAGATCCTTTCCAGACTCATCGTCTCCGGCATCGTCAAGATGACCCTATAGCCGCGCGCGGCGCCGATCATTGCCAGGCCGATACCGGTATTTCCAGACGTCGGCTCAACAATGGTTCCACCCGGCTTCAATAAACCTTTTTTTTCTGCGTCATCGATCATTGCCAAGCAGATGCGGTCCTTCACGCTTCCGCCTGGATTTAAATATTCAACTTTCGCAAATAATTCAGCTGAACCAACATCAATAATATTGCCCAGTTTCACGATCGGCGTCCGACCGATCAGTTCGGTCAATCCCTGCGATTTCATAAGACAGCCTCCTTGAACCGGTCCAAGCCTATTTCATCCAAGACCCCGGCTGCGTTTTTATTCTTCTTTTGCATAAGCTTCAAAATTCTTTCCGTGATTTGTAAGGTCTTCTCTTCGGAAACAAATTCGGCAATTACCTTCCCGAGTCGGGTCTCTTCGCCGCTCAGCCCGCCGACCACGATCGCAAAACCCCGTTTTCCCCCGACAATTGATCCAAAAGGACAGGCATTGATACAATCCATACAGCCTTTGCACTGTTTGAGATCGATCAAGGATCTTTTATCTTTTATCTCAATAGCCTTAGCTTTGCACGCCCGGGCGCAGATCCCACAACCATTACATCTCTCTTTGTCCACGTTCGGTTCGATCACTCCCCAGAACCCAATATCCGAAATGGTTGAGATAGCGCATGAATTGGGACAGCCCGCCGCCGAGACCTTAATATTCAGATCGTTAATGCCTAATTTATTGATCAATGCTTCGATCTTTTTCAAGAGCCCCTGCGAATCGACGATACCGTTAGTGCAATATCCGCCAAAACATGACTGCAGGTTATCGGTCCCATTATCCAAGATCGCCAGCCCGACTTCAGCAAGTTCGCACCTGATCTTTGGAAGATCGCTCATCTCGATCCCCGGCAATTCCGGTGAGCCGCGCAAAGTAAAATGGACAAATCCCAGACCATATTTTTCCGAGATATCGGCTATTTTTTGGACTTGAGGAGATGTTACTTCGCCGGAAGTAGCGCGAATTCGTAAGATTATTTTATCGGTCTTATTGCCTAGTTTCGTATCACAGGCAAACGGCTCGACTCGAACCAGACCGCCAATATTTTTATTTACTTCGCTAATGATCTTTTCCTCTCCCAGACGTTTGACCAAGTCGGCGCTCCGCTCGCCTTCTTTTCCAAAGCTGCGAATAAGAACCAAAAAGTTGTCGATCAGCTTAACGCTGGCGTCTTCGGACAGATTTTCCGCGACTTTGATCCCAACAAAAGGGTTTAATCCCAAACGCCCACCGATATAGGCCTCATAGCCTCTTTCCGTTCCGATAAATCCAAGGTCGGAAAGGACCCTCGGCGAGGTGCATTGCCGTCTGCAGCCTGAAATTGAGATCTTAATCTTATGCCCGCCGGGATCATTCCTCCAATACTGGTCGATCTTTTCACCCAGGGAGATCGGATCTTGTAAGGCATGCGGACAAATATTCGGGCCATAACAAACGTCGGCGCTCCTGACCATGTTACCGCAGTGGTCAAGCATCAGCTCTACCGCTCCCAACCTGCCCCGCACCTCTTCCAGGTCTTTAATATGGATGTGCGGAATTATCGGAAATTGGCGCGTCGTAAATAAAATATAGCCACGGCCAAATTCAGCGGCAAGGTCCGCAACTGCCCTTAATTTTTTTGCATTCATATTGCTGCAAATCGCCCGGACCCAAACAGAAAACATATCTTTTTCCTTGAGCTTTACCGCTCCCCCGCGTTTAAGTTGTTCAAAATCAGGCTTTTTATTCTGATGGTGCATTTTTCAGCTCCTTAAAAGATTCAAAAACAAAAATGATAATATTCCTGAAACAAACGGCGCGATCAGCCAAACTAAAAATGTCTTTTGGACCGCTTTTTCTTTCGCCGCTAATACATGCTCATGCTTGATCGTCCCCACCGCCATTATTGCCAGCGCGTTAAGCTGGACCAACGACTGGGGGAACCCTAAAAATGACGCAACGATCAGCAGGCTGGCAGTAATAATGGAAACGATCGTTGAAGTTATCAGCCCCAACGGAACAATTTCTTTGCCGATCGTCTTCATGGTCCGATCTTTAATAAGCCATCCGCCCAGGCCAAAGAGGGGCGAAATTATAAGCAGGCCGAGCAATGGGGAAATTAAATTCGCCCCCATCAGAGGCCCGACCGCATTTGCTACATTATTCGCACCAATGGCAAAGGCAACATAGCAACTGGAAGCAAGCGCCAAAAAGTGGATATTTTTTTTCCAAGAATGGACTTTTTCATAAAACCAAAAATTCTCCGCTCTTGGCGGATAAATACTCCTAAATGAGAAAAATGTTAGGGCAAAACCGATCAGCGGCAATATTAACCACATCCCAACCATTCTGAAGGTCGTAATTAAATTTAAATTATTAAAATAAAGGGCCGCACCAAAAGTTGCCGCGACCGTAACCCAGCTGGTCGATTGCGGGACCTTTAACAAATTTGCAATAAACAGGCTTACGGCCGCACTTAATAATATGATCAAAGCGACCTGCGGCGTAAATAACTCTTTTGCGACAAGCCCCGAGCTTAGCGTTTTTGCGACTCGCCCGCCAAGGGTCACTGCCCCAAAGACCACAAAGATCGAGAACAAGATGGTCGCTTTTTTGCGAGAAATTAATCTTGCGCCATAGACGGATGCAAAGGACGGGGCGATCCCCGATCCTCCCATGTTCATGGCGAAAAATACGACCGCAATAATAAGCAAAATTGTCCCAAAGATCATTTGTTTTTTAGCGGCCGCGTATGAATGCCGCATTCTCCTCCGCATTTGCTGGTCCCGATCCAGCGCCCGGCTCTTTCATTATCATCATTAGTAATATGGCTGCACGGAGCGCATCCAAGAGAACGGTATCCCTCCTTATAAAGTGGATTTACTTTAACTTCGTAAAGGGCTAAATACTGCCATATTTCCCGCTCTTTCCAGATCAAGATCGGATTAAGCTTAATTAAACCCTTATCCCTCTCTTCTACTTCCTTGAAATCGGTCCTGGTCCGGCCTTCAGTACAGCGCAGGCCCGTAACCCAGCAGCTTATGTTCATCTCCTTGACCGCCCATCTCGTCGGTTCAACCTTTAAAATATCGCAGCATTTGTCCGGCTCTGTTTTATATAGTCCTTCGAGGATCTTGGCATCATTCTGATAAATTTTTGTTTCAGGATATTTTTTAACCACTTCCTGCATGAATTCTTTCGTTTCTTTCGGTTTATATCTGGTCGTAACGATAAATCCTCTGATCTTGGGGCTTACTTTTTTCGCCAGATCCCAGACCGCGACAGAATCCTTGCCAAGGCTGTTCGCTACCACAAGCCCATCTCCATATTTTTTGTAGGCCTCTTCAATTAAGGCCAACGACCGATCGACTTTTTCCTTAAAATTCAAAGTCTCCACCAAAACCTTCAAATCGTCCTTGTTCTCCAATAATCCCATTACAGTTCCCCCTTTATAATATTATCGAAAGACAGCCAGCAACTATTTCATTATTACTTGACTATCTTGATATGTTTAGTAGACTATACAAGAACAAGTTTATAGAGTCAATAAATTTTAGTAGGATCTTGATCTAAGAGGTCGAGTTAGATTATTCTGACGATCTTATTGCCGAATTTGCTTTTTATCGGGCGGAGCCGACTGCCGACCTGCACGACGGCAAAACCGATGACCATTAATACAAATCCTAAAATGATCCCCACCCTTTCCGAAAAATAGTTTCCGATAAGAGTGCCGATAAAAAAACAGAAGATCGGAAC
>JBAYJF010000053.1:0-9827 GCA_041665245.1 Candidatus Margulisiibacteriota bacterium
AAAAAAAAGCTGCACTTTCATGATCCTTGGGAATATTTGCACAAGAAATTGTTCGTATTGCGGCGTTTCAAGCGGAAAGCCTTTGCCTCCAAACGCAATGGAACCGGGACAGATCGTTAAAGCAGTAATAAAGCTCGATCTCAATTATGTGGTCATAACCTCCGTTACCCGCGATGATCTGGAAGATGGAGGCGCCGACCATTTTGCGGCGGTAATAGAGACCATAAGATCGCAAAAACCAACCGTCAAGATCGAAGTATTGGTCCCCGATTTTAGAGGTAGAAAAAAGTCGCTGCAAACCGTTTTAGCCGCGGCTCCGTTCGTTTTAAACCACAATGTTGAAACGGTTCCCCGCCTGTTCAAAAAGGTTCGACCGGAAGCAAAATACCAAAGATCGCTTGATCTGTTGAAACTTTCTAAAGCGCTATCTCCCGACATTTACACCAAGAGCGGTTTTATGGTAGGATTAGGAGAGGAAAAAGAAGAGGTTTTTAGTCTCCTTGAAGACCTCAAATCTGCGGGCTGTGATTTTGTTACCATCGGACAATACCTTGCTCCGACAAAAGAAAATCTGCCGCCAACGCGATATGTTTCCCCTGAAGAATACGAAAATTATAAGACTTTTGGCAGGAATATCGGCTTAAAAAAAGTAGTTGCCGGCCCTTTTGTGCGAAGTTCATATCAGGCTGAAGGGCTAGTCCAACCGGAGGAATAATGGGTCAGTTCAAAGAAGCAGAACGTTTATTAAAGCTCCCGATCTATGTTTTCGCCCAACTCGACAAAGTTAAGGCGGAGCAATATGCCAAAGGAGCCGACCTGATCGATCTTGGAATGGGAAATCCGGATATCCCTCCTCCGCCAAAAGTAATAAAAGCTCTGGTCGATTCATTAAAAAACCCGGAAAATCACCGCTACCCTTCTTTTGAGGGGGCCCCGGAATTTAAATCCGCCGTCGCATCCTGGTGCAAGAAGCAATATGGGATCGATGTCGATCCGGAACACGAAGTCGTCACCCTGATCGGTTCAAAAGAAGGGATCGTCCATTTCACCCTTGCCTTTATTAATCCCGGCGATGTAACTCTCGTTCCTATGCCGGCTTATCCGGCCCATTTTCGCGGAACTATCCTTGCCGGAGGAGAACCCTACCCCCTCGTTACCAATGAACAAAATAATTATATTCCCGACCTGAAAAACATCGACCCAGCGATCATTAAAAGAGCAAAAATGCTGATCTTGAGCTATCCGACCAACCCAACAGCCGCCATGGCGCCGCGCGAATTTTTTGTCGAAGCGGTCGCCTTCTGCAAAAAGAACAATCTCATCCTTCTCCATGATTTTGCTTATGCCGAAATATATTTCGATAAAAAAAATAAGCCGATCTCGATGCTTTCCATTCCCGGCGCAAAAGACGTCTGTATTGAATATCACACCACATCTAAAACCTTCGGGATGCCCGGCTGGCGCTGCGGATTCGCCGTCGGCAACCGGGAATTGATCGAGTCCCTAAGAAAGATCAAGACCAATCTCGACTACGGCCTGTTCACCGCCGTGCAAAAAGCCGCAATCGTGGCACTAACGGATAATGACAATTACATCGACGGGGTCCGCGAAACTTATCGCAAACGCCGCGATCTTTTTGTCGATGGGATAAACGCGCTCGGCTGGAACGTTAAGAAACCGCTGGGCAGCATGTATATCTGGATGCCGGTCCCGAAAGGGTATAATTCCACAACTTTCACAATGGAATTAGTCGAAAAGACCGGGATCGTTGTCTCTCCCGGCACCGCCTTCGGCGAACTTGGCGAAGGATTCATTCGCGTAGCGCTTGTCACCAGCGAAGCTCGCATTGCCGAAGCACTTGCTAGATTAAAGAAAGCCAACATCCGGTATAATGGCTAAACCTCGCATCGCCGTCACTATGGGCGATCCGGCCGGGATCGGACCGGAGATCTGCTCAAAAGCCCTTCTATCCCCCGAAGTCCAGAAGATCGCCGACTGCATTTTGATCGGCGACAAAAGATTCATCAAAGAAAATATTCCTATGGTCGACCTTAAAAATGCCGACCCTAAAAAAATAAAGATCGGGATAAATTCCAAAGCGGCGGGCCAGGCTTCGTTTGAATACCTGATGAAAGCGATCGAGCTGGTAAAAACCGGAAAAGCAGATGCCATCGCTACGGCTCCGATCAACAAAAAGTCGATCCAGATGGCCGGACACAAATTCCAGGGCCACACGGAGATCCTCGCAAAATATACGAACACCAAAAAATACGCGATGCTCTTTGTTTCGGATATCTTCTGGGTCGCACTGGCAACAATTCATATCCCCTTTAATCATGTCAGCAAAAGCCTGAACCGAAAAAAACTTTTTGAGTTAATTCAAATGGTTGATGATGCCTCTATTAAATATCGGAAGATAAAACCCAGGATCGCCGTCAGCGGGCTAAATCCCCACGCCGGCGAATCGGGAATATTCGGAAAAGAAGAAATAACGACTATTACTCCCGCCGTAAATGATGCTATCAAAGCCGGGATCGATGTTAAGGGGCCGATCTCTCCCGACGCCGTCTTTCATCTTGCGCGGAGCGGGATGTTTGATATCGTTATTGCCATGTATCACGACCAGGGGCTGATCCCGCTTAAACTGCTGGCATTCGGTAAATGCGTGAATGTAACAATTGGCCTTCCTTTTGTCCGAACATCCGTCGATCATGGGACCGGTTTTGATATTGCCGGAATGAACGTCGCCAACCCAAAGAGCCTGATCCAGGCGATCAAAGTCGCGGCTCTATTTTCAGGTAAAAAATGAACTTATCCCTTTCGCAGATAACCCGCCAACTGCTCGAAGCCTATAATCGCTTTCCGCGAAAAAATCTTGGGCAGCATTTCTTGGTCGATCCGCAAGTACTGCAAAGAATAATCAAAGCAGCGGAACTCACGTCGGAAGACTTGGTCATGGAAATCGGATCGGGATTGGGAGTGGTAACAGCGGAACTGGCAAAAATAGCGGGCAGCGTCATTGCGGTAGAAATTGACCAAGAACTGCTTACGATCAGCCAGGATGTCCTATCGAAACAAAATAATATTACTTTTGTGCGAGGGGATATTCTTAAGACCGATATTGATTCTCTCTCAATGGGAAGAAATTATAAAATTGTCGGCAACCTCCCCTACTACATTATCTCTCCAATAGTGGAAAAGATCTTTATGTGCAAGAACAAACCGGACGCCGCCGTCCTGATGGTCCAAAAAGAGGTTGCAGAAAGAATGATCGCGCCTCCCGGATCAAAAAAGTACGGGTCATTTTCAATTTTCACCCAATTCTATGCGGAGGTTGCGATCGATTCACTGGTTTCAAAGTCATCCTTCCATCCCTGGCCGGAAGTCGGCTCCGCTGTTATCGTATTAAAACCCTATAAAACCCCAAAATACGACGTAAAAGACGAAAAACTATTTTTTGACATTGTCCATGCCGCTTTCCAGCAGAGGAGAAAAAAGATCCGAAATCCATTGGCCAAATATAATATTGACGCTGCTCTTTTTGATCTAAGCAAGCGACCGGAAGAATTGAGTATCGAAGAATTTGCCGCACTAGCCAATTATTGTTATAATCAAAAACATGAAACCAAAAGTTAGCGTTATCGGAGCGGGAAATGTCGGCGCGCAATGCGCCCTCCGCCTGGTAGAAAAAAATATTGCGAAAGTTGTCCTGGTCGATATCGTAGAAGGCATTCCCCAGGGAAAAGCGCTCGATATGTGCCAGGCCGGTTCAGTTGATGGCTTTGAGCCCAGCATCCTCGGTTCAAATGATTACGCCGACATAAAAGATTCAGACGTTGTCGTTGTTACCGCCGGGCTTGCCCGCAAACCCGGGATGTCGCGCGATGACCTGATCCACAAGAACGCCGAGATCATTAAAGGGGTCGTTGGCAATATCATTAAATACGCCCCCAATTCCATTGTGCTTGTTGTAACAAATCCCCTCGATGTTATGACCTATCATGCTCTAAAGGTCTCCGGTTTCCCAAAAAATCGCGTGATCGGAATGGCGCCACTTCTTGATGCTGCCCGGATGCAATATTTTATCGCCAGCGAACTTAACGTTCCTATTAACGATGTTCATGCTGAAGTCATGGGGAGCCATGGCGATCTTATGGTCCCTGTTCCAAGGCTTACGACCGTAAAAGGGAAACCGATCGGCGAGTTGCTTAGCGCAAGCAGGATCAGCCAGATCGTTGAAAGAACAAAAAATGGCGGAGCAGAGATCGTAAATCTGCTAAAAACCGGATCGGCTTATTATGCGCCGGGATCGGCCGCAGCTAAAATGGCCGAAACTATCATTTTGAATAAAAAATCCATCATAAATAGCTGTATCTATCTTGATGGACAATACGGAATTTCAGATGTCTGCCTGGGCGTTCCGGCAAAACTGGGCAAAAGCGGGATCGAAGAGATCATAGAATTAAAACTGACAACCGAAGAACTAGATCTGCTCCAGAAAGCCGCGGACGCGGTCAAAAAGCTCTGTTCCATTTTACCTTCAATTACTCTATAATCCTTGTCATATGGGGATATTCTTCACGCTTAATGTAATCATCCTCCTGCTCGCCATGGCGGTAAATCTGGGACTCGGAATTTATGTATATTATAAAGACCGGACAAGCCCAATTAACCGGACCTTTGGCACGATCCTTTTTTGGATCGCTTTCTGGGTCGCCAGTTTCCTGTTTTTTTTCACGCTAAAAGCGCCTGAATGGGTCTTATTCGTCCGGAGGATCAACCCGGTCGGATCTGCCATTGTAGCCGGATATTTTTTATATTTTAGTAATATTTTCCCTAAAAAAGGCGGCCTGCTTTCAAAGATACCAAACTGGCTCTTCATTGTTCCGGGCTACTTGTTTGGATTTCTCTCGATCTTTACCCCTTTAATAATTGAATCGATCACTCTTTCCGGCACGCAAGCCCTTTACTTAAGCAAACCAATATACGGCCCATTGTATTCGCTCTACGCACTCTATCTAATGGTCTTCTTTTCTCTTTCGATCATAAACCTTATTTCAAAATACTTTCCCAGTTCCGGAATGGAAAAGCTCCAGCTATTTTATGTCATTTTTGGGATGGGAATTTCTCTTGTCTGCGGAATTTTCTTCAGTCTGATCCTCCCTCTTATGGGTAATTTGCAGCTGTATACCATCGGCCCTCCATTCAGTCTGATCCTAGTATTTTTTATCAGCTACACAATAATCAAGCATAATCTTATGAATATTGGTGATTTTCTATCAAGAGGATTGTTTTATCTCGGCATTTCGACCGCGATCATTGCGACCGTTGCCTGCTTTCTTACCCGCGAATTCAGCTTTATCCTTCCGATATATGTAATTTTGGGGAATTTGATCCTCGGTCTTTTGGTCTTGTTAAATAACAGCAAAAGTAAAATAAACATTTCTTTCGCGATCTTTTCGGCACTTATCGCCCTCTGGTCAGGAACAATATTGATCTTTGGAGAGATAATTTATATTGACAGCGCATTATTTTGGTTCAGGGTTTCTATGGTAGCCTCCTCCTTTATCCCGGCGATCTTATTTTACTTTTCCTCGGTCTTTCCACGGGAGCAAAGCAGCAAAAAAGACCCTTATCTATATATTTGTTTCTCCTTCGCCGCACTCTTTGCCATATTATCGTTCACCGGATATATTATTCAGGACATAAATATCAACCATTCAATTTTAACCGGGGCGCTGTTCCCGGTTTTTGTCGCCTATTATATTCTTTTCATGGTCCTTGCTTTCTGGCGACTCTACGAGAAATACCTTGGAAGCTCCGGTTTTAGCAAATTACAAATAAAATATGTCTTTCTTGGATTTTTTCTTGGCAACATTTTTCCGATAATCACCAATTATTTGCTTCCGATAATGGGCGAAGTTCGCTATATCAGCTTCGGCCCGATATTTTCCATGCTTACGGTCAGTTTTGTCTCGTATGCGATCTTTCGCCATCGTTTAATGAGCTTTGAGCTTGTCCTTCGGCGCAGCGCGGTCTATATGTTCGCTACCATTTTAATTATGGCCCTTTACGCGCTGGCCGTCGCCATTTCGGAAACATTTTTCAAAAATATTTTAGGCTATTCTTCGTTTTTTATTACGGCGGGCGCAACCCTTCTGATCGCAATTATTTACCAGCCGATCGTAAGACTCTTTCAAAACCTTACCGACCGCTTCTTTTTCAAAGGACGCTATGATTACCAGGCATCGCTAAGAAAGATCAGCCAAGAGATCGCGTCGGTTATTAAGCTTGAAGAACTAACCCGGATCCTCTCAAACTTTTTTATTGAGACCATGCGCATTTCCGAACTATCTTTCCTTATTTTGGAAAAAAGCAAAGAACATTTTATCTCTGTCCCTATATCCGCCCCCCGCTACAATAAGATAGAAATTGATATAGAAAGCCCGATCGTTTCCTGGCTTTCCTCATACAAAGACGTCCTTATCGGAGAAGAGATCGAAGAAGAGATCATGCGCAGCCATGAACCGAGGATCCTGATAAAAAGCGTCCGAGATGAAATGGAGCGGCTAGGGATCTCGGTTTGGGTCCCGATCATCTCCAAAGACGAGCTAGTCGGCATTATTGCCTTGGGCAATAAGCTTTCCGGCGATTTTTATACGGCTGAAGACCTTTTTCTTTTAACAACGCTTGCCAGCCAAACCGCTGTGGCGCTCGATAATGCCCGGCTCTACAGCGAAGTCCTTTCAATGAAAAATTATAACGATGATATTCTGCAAAGCATGACAAACGGCGTGCTAACGACCGATATTAACGGGAAGATCATTACTTTTAACCACGCAGCGGAATTAGTTACCGGCAAGAAAATACTGGAAGTCCTGGGTAAAACCTGCGAAGAGGTTTGGGGAAAACGCGGCGCGATCGGGCTTGCTATCGACAATACGTTAAGGGACCATCCGGCGATAAACTTTGAAACCGGGATCGCAGGAATCTCCAGAGGGCTCGTTCCGGTCTCTCTTTATTCGACCCTCTTGAGAGATACCGGGAAAAGAAAGATCGGAGCGCTCCTTTCGATCCATGACCTCTCCGACATAAAAGAGCTGGAAAGCAAGGTCCGGCGGGCAGATAAACTCGCAGCGCTGGCAACCCTGGCAGCCGGAATGGCCCATGAGATAAAAAACCCGCTCTCATCCATGAAGGTCCTGGCGCAGCTTCTGCCGATAAAATTCCAAGATCCGGAATTCAGAAAAAAGATGGAAGAGATCCTGCCAAGAGAGATCGACAGAATAGATCGGATCGTTGAAAGCCTGCTTGGATTTGCAAGAGCTACCTCCCCTAAATTCGAAAAGATCAAGATCGAAACGATCATTGATACCACTTTGACTTATTTTTATGACCAGGCAGAAAATGCCGGCGTTAAAATCGAGAAATCCTATGCGGAGCTTCCTGAAATAGAGGTAGACAAGGACCAGATTTCTCAAGTTTTTTCAAATTTAATCCTCAATGCCATTCAAGCTATGACCGAAGGAGGCACGGTAAAGATCAGCACGCATATCGGCAAAAAAACCGATAATATTATCCAAACTATTATCATTCAAGTTACGGATACCGGCCCGGGAATTTCCGAAGAGAACAAGAAACGCCTCTTTGATCCGTTCTTTACGACAAAATACGGCGGGACCGGACTGGGCCTGGCGATCAGCCATAGCATCGTTGACAGCCACAAAGGGTATATTGATATTGAAAGCACCCTCGGCAAGGGAACGACCTTTACAGTTACTTTACCCGTTAGCCAGAGGCTGTTATAATTCGCCCATGGGAGAAACAAGCCAGATGCATGTAAACAATATCATCCTCCATATCGTTGACGACCAAAACACGGAAGGATCCGCAAAAGAGATCCTGGCTGATTTTAATGTCAAAACCGCCCAAAATTTAGATGAGGCCTTAAATTCCATCAAAGCCGAAGTTCCTTCGATGATCCTTATCAATCAGGAATTAAAAAACTTAAGCGGACTGGAACTTTTCAGGAAGATCCATTCTTTTTATCCGGAGATCAGATGCATAATGGCCTCCTCTTCCAACAATATCCCGCTTGCCGTTAGCGCAACCAAACTTGGGATCTCCGACTTTATCAGCCGTCCTTTCGAAGCCCAAAAACTTCTTTTATCGGTCAATAAATTATTGGCGCAAAAAGAGATCCCCTCTTTTATTTTTCCGGAAGCGTTTTGGTTAAAAGGCCAAAGCACCGAAACAAAGAATTTTTACGCCGGCATCCAAGGGCTTGCGGCTTCCGCTAAAAATATTTTCTTATTTGGTGAAACTGGGATCAACAAAAAAGAAGCCGTCCTTTTAATTCATAATAATAGTTTTCAAAGATCAAAAAAAGTGAAGACCATTGATTTTTCGCACTTTCCGCACGAGAACATGGAAAGTTATTTCTGGAGCGCCCTGACAGAGGTGATGGCCGAGCCGGAAGCCGGTTCAACGGTCAACAAGGACGAGCGGTTTGGCACTGTTTTTTATGAAAACATCGACTCACTGGATGATAATTTCAAGTCCAGTCTTTTTTCATTTCTTTCGGAAAGAAGAGAAAAGATCGATAAAAGCATTATTTCGGTAATTGGGATAAAAGATAAAGCTAAAACCGATATTTCCGCACAAAAACATTTTCAGGGGATCGAGATCCCGCCTTTAAGAGACCGCCGGGAAGATATCCCTTTTTTGGTCATCCAATATTTAAAATTGTTTGCGGTAAAATACGGTAAATCCGTTTCAGCCTTGAGCAACGAGGCATGGGACTTTCTGATGTTATACGATTATCCGGGCAATTATGACGAATTATCA
The DNA here is from genome assembly GCA_041665245.1 of Candidatus Margulisiibacteriota bacterium. GTDB lineage: Bacteria > Margulisbacteria > WOR-1 > O2-12-FULL-45-9 > XYB2-FULL-48-7 > JBAYJF01. The sequence continues at coordinate 8,848 of JBAYJF010000053.1, forward strand.
TCTTTGATCGAACAAGCCATGCTTCATTCCAATAGCGCTATCCTTGGCCTAAATGATCTGCCAATTGATAACAAAATGATCTCGGAAGTTTCCCGAAGCAGAGCTTCCATGGAAAATGGCGCCGATGAAAACAAGCTCATTAAAGAAAAAATGCTTTATTCGGTCTTGATGGCAAAAACTGATAACAATACCACTAGAGTAGCGGATTTTTTGGACACACCGGAAACGATCTTAACCCAAAGAATGGATGAAATAAACTAGCTGCTTGGCCACTTGCTGATATCGGTCCCATATTTTTCTTTGTTCTCAACTAATTTCTTCTTTAGGACCCTAACATTATCTTCCAATCCACGGATCGTTTTTTCAAATTCTTCGATCTGTTTCATAAGATCATCAATGGATTTTGCTTTTATTTCTTCTGCCATGATTTCCTCCTATAATAAAAAATGGGCCCACTAGGGTTCGAACCTAGAACCTGTCGATTATGAGTCGATTGCTCCACCATTGAGCTATGGGCCCACGACGCGAAATTCAGTTTATCGTAACTTGCGGGCGGAGTCAAGGCTGTGCTAAACTTAAAATTGAGGGCAGTTAGTTCAGCTGGTTAGAATGCCTCGCTTACACCGAGGAGGTCATAGGTTCGAATCCTATACTGCCCATTCTTCCTTCCCCAGGGCGTGTAGGTCAGTGGTAGACCGCTTCCTTCACACGGAAGAAGTCACAGGTTCGAGCCCTGTCACGCCCATTTCTAACTACTCGCTTAATATCCCTTCCCTAACCTTTGCCAGCATCCGCATGAAGAAACGGAGGTTGTGAATGGTCAGAAGATGCATCGCGGTAATTTCTCTGGCCCAAAAGAGATGACGGATATAGGCTTTGGAAAAGTTCTTGCAGGCATAACAGTCGCATTCGGGATCGATCGGTGTAAAATCCCGTTCAAATTCTGCCAAGCGAATACTGGTCTTTCCCTCGTAAGTTAA
>JBAYJF010000054.1:0-9613 GCA_041665245.1 Candidatus Margulisiibacteriota bacterium
CAGCCTTTCCTGAAGTTTTTCTTTATCATATGAAGAATCGGAAAGTTCGATCTCTTTTCTGATCTGAGCAACCCGTTCTTTTACCGAGTTTGCATTTCCGGCTCCTTCAATGATCGTGGTATCTTCTTTTCGAATAACAATTTTCTTTGCTTTTCCGAACCAGGCTTCATCAACCGTTTCAAGATTCAATCCTTTCTCTTCTGAAACGACTTCTCCGCCGGTCAAGATCGCAATATCTTCAAGCATCGCTTTTCTGCGATCGCCAAAACCGGGAGCCTTTACGGCTACGGCATTGAGCGTTCCGCGAAGCTTGTTGACGACCAATGTAGCCAGCGCTTCGCCTTCGATCTCATCCGCGAGGATAAGAAGCGGCTTGCCGGCCTGGACAACTTTTTCAAGTGAAGGCAAAAGGTCTTTGACCGCGCTGATCTTTTTATCAACGATCAAAATGAAGCAGTCTTCAAGGACGCATTCCATCCGGTCGCGGTCTGTGACCATATATGGAGAAGCGTAGCCTTTGTCGAACTGCATCCCTTCGACGACATCAAGGGTAGTTTCGATCCCTTTTGATTCTTCAACCGTGATAACTCCGTCTTTGCCGACTTTTTCCATTGCGTTGGCAATGAGGTCACCAATTTCCTGGTCATTGTTGGCTGAAATAGCCGCAACTTGGGCGATCTCTTCTTTGGTCTCGACCGGGCGGCTTAATTTCTTAAGTTCCGCGATCGAAGTTTCAACCGCAAGCTGGATCCCTTTTTTCAGATACATCGGATTAGCGCCGGATACAACGTTCTTCAGCCCTTCGCGGAAAATAATCTGCCCTAAAAGGGTAGCGGTCGTTGTGCCGTCTCCCGCGATATCATTGGTCTTGCTGGCAACTTCTTTAAGAAGCTGCGCGCCCATATTTTCATACGGATCTTCAAGATCGATCTCTTTGGCGATAGAAACTCCGTCATTCGTGATCGTAGGCGAACCCCACTTTTTTTCCAGGACGACGTTTCTTCCGCGCGGTCCCAGAGTAACTTTTACTGCGTCGGCAACTTTGGAAACCCCTTTTTCGAGCTTCCTCCATGCTTCATCGCCGAATATCATTTCTTTTGATGCCATTATTTTCTCACCTCGTTTTTATTTTTATGATCTGATCGCCAGAATATCTCTTTCTGCCAAAATAATATAATCTTCATTATCTATTTTGACTTCATTTCCACCGTATTTGCTGTATATGACCCTATCCCCAATTTTAACTTCGATAGCGATCCTTTGACCGTTATCCAAAATTCTTCCGGTGCCAACCGCAACAACCGCACCTTCAGATGGTTTTTCTTTGGCAGAATCAGGCAGTACTATTCCAGATTTAGTTTTTAATTCTTCCGGCTCGGGTTTTACAACGACCCTGTCACCTAGCGGAACCAATTTCTTGCTTACCATTATTAACATTCACCCCCCATTAAAAAAATTTCAAATGACAAAATTCAAATATCAAATTAAACAACTTATTATTAGCAGTCATGCACGTTGAGTGCTAACATGGTAACACGGTGCTTGCAAGCCTGTCAAGCGGTTGGTATACTCTTTAGCAAATGAAAGACTTAATTGTCGGAATAGATCTTGGCGGCACAAAGATTGCCGGAGTACTTGCAAACGAAGCCGGAAAAGTAATTACGGATATTACTATCCCAACCGAAGCTTTGCTTGGCCGGGAAAAGGTGATCCAGAACATCAAAAAAGCGATCTACAATCTAATTCACAAAAACCACGACCGCCTCAAAGCGATCGGGATCGGACTCCCCGGTCCTATATTATATGAAAAGGGAATTGTGATCTCTCCCCCTAACCTCCCCGGCTGGAAAAAAGTGAATCTTAAAAAAATATTGGAAAAGGAATTCAAAATTCCGATCTTTGTTGACAACGATGCAAACTGTGCGGCCCTTGCCGAAGCTAAATACGGCGCCGGGAAAAAAGCAAAACATTTTATATATATGACCGTCTCTACCGGGATCGGCGGCGGGATAATTATCGACAGGAAGCTTTATCGCGGAATGACCGGAGCCGCCGGTGAATTTGGGCATATGATCATAGACTCGAAAGGATACAAGTGCGGTTGCGGGAACGTCGGGTGCTTGGAAGCCTTGGCATCGGGAACTGCAATCAAGAAACGCTCCGGCATGGAAGGCTACGCGGTTGAGCTTGCAGCAAGAAATGGAGATAAAAAAGCATTAAAAGTCATAGAAACGACCGCCCATTATCTTTCCATCGGATTAGCTAATTTAGTCAATATTTTTAATCCGGAAATGATCATTATCGGAGGCGGCGTTTCGCAGATGAGAGAGTTATTATTTAAACCGATCCGCAAAGAATTCAAAGAATACGCCCTTCCCTTGCCAGCCAAATCGGTCAAGATCGTCAGAGCAAAGCTCGGAACAAAAGCCGGCGTATTAGGAGCAGTCGCATTATGTCTATAGCGATCATCGATTATGGGGCCGGCAACTTAAGAAGTGTAGAAAAAGGTTTTCAAGCTGTCGGCGCACAAGCCGAGATCACAAAAGATGCTACTTTTATCCGCAGCGCAAAAGGGATCGTCCTGCCTGGTGTTGGATCGTTCGACGCCGCGCTGACCGAACTGCGGAATTTAGGCCTCGAAAAGTTAATTGAAGAAGCGATCGCGCTGAATAAACCATTTCTTGGCATCTGCCTCGGCATGCAGCATCTTTTTGATTCCTCCGAAGAAGGAAAACTAAAAGGTCTGCAAATATTAAAAGGCAAAGTCGTCCGTTTTAAAACTTCGACCCTAAGCGTACCTCATATGGGCTGGAATCGGTTACAGGTAAAACATAAGAGCCCAATATTCGATGGACTCGAAGAAGGCGCCATGATGTATTTTGCCCATTCATATTATGTTGTCCCGGAAGATGAGACGATCGTTGCCGCCCAAACCGACTATGGAATTAACTTTTGTTCTTCTATCCGCAAAGGAAATTTGTTCGGGATCCAGTTCCACCCAGAGAAGAGCGGAGAAAACGGATTGAAGATTCTCAATAATTTTGCTAAACTGTGCTCATGAGCTTCGACATAATTCCAGCAATAGATATTTTAGGCGGCAAATGCGTTCGCCTTAAACAGGGCAAATACGATGCCGAAACAATTTATTCCGAAAACCCCGTAGATTTTGCAAAGCTTTGGGAATCCAAGGGAGCCAAAAGACTGCATGTTGTTGATCTTGACGGCGCGCGGACAGGTAACCCGGCCAATATCGAAATAATTAAATCGATCATCAAGGAAGTAAACATCCCTATTCAAGTCGGCGGCGGAGTAAGAAACTTCATAGTCATTGATAATTTGATCAAATATGGCGCTGACCGCGTGATCCTTGGGACAACCGCCATAAAAAACCCGAACCTGCTGGGGCTTATTTGCGAAAAATACGGTGATAAAGTCGCGGTAGCAATTGATGCCAAAGGCGAATTTGCCGCCGCTGAAGGCTGGATGTATGTCAGTAAAAAAGACACCCTCACCCTGGCCAAAGAGGCAATTGAATTCGGAGTTAAAAGATTTATTTATACCGATATTAGTCGCGATGGAATGCTGATCGGACCGAACTTTGCCGGGATCGAAAAATTTTCAAAACAGGTTAACGCTTCTGTCATTGCCTCAGGCGGTGTCACGAGCAAAGAAGATATTGATAAGCTTAAAGAGATCGGCGTAGAAGGCTGCATAGTTGGGAAAGCGCTTTATGATGGCGTGATCAACTTAGAAGAGATCCTCTAATACTCACGAATTTTTATCTTCTCGAATTACACGAATTTCCATTTCTCTAATTTCCCTAATTCCTCGAATAAACACTAATACTTTATGTTATATATATTATAATATTTGCGATTATTCGTGTATATTAGCGTATTCGGGATAATGGTTATTCGAGTTCATTCGTGACTAATATATTAGCGAATAAAAAAAGGGGCAACCGGCCTGTTTTCGGCTGCCCCAATTAAAACAAAATTCAAAAAATCAGTTTAGACTCTCGGTTCTTTACTCGCTATCCCTTGCAGAGATTGAAAAACTCCTCTCAACATCTTCGGTTCTAATACTTTTGGCCCTTCCATTCGCAGTCTTAATACTGGGATCGGGCCGCTCATTCCCGGGACAGATCTTTGAGCTGCTCCGCTTTGTTCCATATAATCTTCGAGAGCCATGCTAACGCTTTCGTTAGTATAAGCAACTGTTTCGGAATTCACCCCATAAACGGTTGGATCATAACCGAGCAGCATCAGCGCAGATGCCAATTCTGCCATTACTTTTGGAAAGCGATGCAGTTGATTGAACGGAATTCTCATATCACTTACGATCACGTCCGCAAGCGAGATATTAAAAGAATTTCCGGATTGGGATTGTCTTAATGCGATCGCTTCTGAAAACTCCTGCTGGTCGCCATTTACTTCCATGTCTTCAGAAGTAAAAACTTCTTTTCTAAAGGCTTTGTCTTTAAATTGATACCCTTCGGTCGTTAATACTTCTTCTCTTCCGCGGACAGCAACGTGATATTTCACTTTTTGACCAACGACCTGACCGGTTATCGGGTGCTTAATTTCTTCAACAACTTCTCTTTCTAAGCGGACTTGAACATTGCGATATGTTCCTTTGCCGCGGAATTGATGGACGGCTTTCGCAATTTGAACCAAAGCCGTTTCGTTTAGATCTTCATAACTTGGCACCTCTAATCTGCTGATCCCGTCCAATGCTGTCCCAACATATTCATAGACATCCCCGGAACCAGCCACCCCAGGTTTTGGCCGGGTTTGCGCTTTAAAGGCAACTCTTTGCGCGTCGCTCATACTTCGATAATCTTCAATCCCTTTAAGGAAAGCAAGGGAAGCCTGTGCTTTTGATACTGAATGTTTTTTCCCGCCGACCGAAAAGGATTCAGTTTCTGCAGTAAAATAAGGTGTATCGGTAGATTTATCTTCAACCCGCAGCAGCATTCCACCGACCCTTAATTCAGAAAGCGAATCCTCAATTTGGCCAGATGACATTTCCCGCATGACCCATTTTGCATAACCAAGATCTTTTTCAAGTCCCTCTTTTAATAAATAATATGTTCCCAAACCGGATAAAAATCCTACCGGAACGCCGACCCAAGGCGTAAGCGTTGAAGAGACAACCTCGCCGACTTTCATTCCTACTCCGGCGGAAACTGCCCCAAGCGCACCTTCATTTGCAACCTCGACCAATGCCGCTCCTCTTGCATTTGAACTAGAAGAAAAAAGCGCTTCTCTATTATGGATTAAAGCAACTCCCGCTCCGATAATTCCTCCGCCAACCAAGCCAGAAGCCGCTTTTGACAACCCGCTTGAAAGCAACAATGGCTTAAGCGCCTCATCTGCAACGCCAATTAACTTTAACGTTCCGACAGAAATTAAACCGTCTTTAACCGCCCCTCCAAATTCGCCTCTTTTTATTTCATCAAGATGCTGGAGGACGGCTATTCCGAGCATGATAGCGGCGATCGAGCCCTGATTTTGCAGCATGCCTGGCTTTTTGCCCGGTTGAGGTTGCCTTAGTTCGGCAATTTGCCTATCCCAAGCTTTAGCCGCAATGGCTTTTCTGGCAGCCGCTTCACTTCTTGGAATCACACCTCTTTCTACAGCAGCCTCAAGCCGAGCAAGCGCCGCGGCTTTGGCACTTTCAAATCGCACAACGATCGGGTCAGCACCCGGCGCAGCCGTAGTTCTGGCAGCTTGCACCGCTCTTCTTTCAGCTCTTACGGCTTTCCGGCTTGCGGCTCTTCGGTCTGCTGGTATTTTTGAAGTTCTGGCTTGAGGTACCGGAAGTTCTCTGGCATCAACCACTACTCTGCCGCCTTCCTTTGGCGTTAAAATAACGGCTCTTGGATTCTTGTTTGCAAAAGTCAATTGTTTTGCGTTTGGCAGTCTAAGTAAATCTGCTTCTGTCAGAGGGTGGGTTCCATTAATTCCGACTGATTTAACCCCTTTCCCTTTTAATTCTGCAGCAAAATCAGCAATTGCCTGATCACTTATACCGTTAAGCGCATTAATATTTCCGCTAATAAGAACGCCATCCACAGTAATTGTTCCAGCAGGCTGTCTAACAACTCTTGCTGCCGGAGCTGGCGCCAAGACCGGCTCTGGTGCAACTGGCGGCTTCCCTTCACCCATTTCAGTCGGACCGCTGGTGTGAGGGGCTGAAGGAATCGGTTCGACTACGGGCACCTTTGAAGATCTGCGGTCAATAACTTTTATAGTTGGGCCTTTCGGTTCTTCTGCTGGCATTGGCTTAGGTTCTGCCGGCTTAGGTTCAGTCGGGACAGGTTTTGGGTCTGGTTGGCCAACTGCAACACCATCGTCTACTGGAGGTGTGGTTGGGGCTGGTTCGGTTGGTGCAGGGGTACCAGGCGTCGGAGGAACCGGAGCAGAGATTGCCAACGCTTTTCTTCCAAATAATCCAAATACCCCATTAACTTTTGCATAAGCCGTTTTAACCATTTTTACGAATGCTTTTTGCTTTACCCCGCTCCTAAATCGCTGTGATACCGCCGCATCAATTTCTAAGCTGATAACCGGCGTTTGTTTAAATAAAAAGTTCCGTCTTCCAGGAACGATCGTAGGATTAACCTGCCGATTCAATATTTCAAGAATTTGCCGACCGGTGACTTCAACAACTTGAACCTGCCCCGTAACCGGATTCCGGGTCTTGATCTTAAATGTATCGTCAAACCCTCTCCCCTCCGTCAAACCCCGCAGGAATTCAAATGGAGAAAAAACATTCCCGCTTGGAGATAATGCCATTAATTGCGCGGCATTAGCTGAAAATGTTGATCTGGCATTTTCAAACACGCCGAATATTTCCTGTATAGACGCAAGTCTCATAGAAAATTTTTGAGTATGATTGGGATTACTGTTATACCGCTTAACGATCGCGCGGGTCTCCTGCACTGTTTGCGCCTGCGACAATTCCAGATAAGTCGCCGCATCCAGCGTGATCGTTGTCGGCTTATTATTCCCTTTGGCTAAAGTGACGTCAAAGGTTGCATTAGGGTTGGTTCTAGCTAATTGTAAATTCCCTAACGTCATCCCTTCCGCAAAAACTTGCCGCAAAGAGCTAAGTTCGGCATGCAGCTGATCGGCATTTACTTTGGGCATCTGCGTTTTTGAGGCTAAACAAAATTGCTCAAGAATTGCTTTTGTTTGAGCAGGATTTACCGATTCGGCAAGCTGGAAATAAGTCCTGGCATCAATTGTTAACGGAGTAGCTGATCCTGGAATGGTCAACGGATGCACAAATTGAGGATTAACTCTGGCCGCAGCAATAGAGGCTTCGATCGGAGCACTAATTGCCGGATCAATAGCTGAAGCAGTCGCCAGAGTCGGGCGGATCCTGCCGACCGGAACTTCTACCGCGCTTCGCACAACGCCTGTAACAGCAGCTGCAGCAGCCGTCCCTGCGTGATGAATCGATCTAACGCCCCAATATTGATTTGCAGAGCGATACTTTGTCCCCCAATCGGCTGCTCTTGATAATGGTCCACGCCGCGCTTCCCCTGCTCTATTTTCAGTATCTAATTCAATTTCAACCGCTGACGGAGAGATACTCGCGCTTAAATTCCCTCTTAAATAGCGATAGGTTCCTCTTCCTGCAGCATAAGCATCATGCGCCAAACCGATCCCTGTTGCCCATTTTGCCAGCCTTATGCCAACTCTCCCCTGCGTATGCTGCTGAATCCCTGCAATTTCAATGGCCATCGCTTTTTTGTATTCAAGCCAAGCATTCGTTTTACCTGTAGCACTATTGTAAATAAATACACCTGTTTTAACAGGGATCATTACGCCGCTTTTTACCGCCTGTCCAAGCAATCCCAAGCTCACACCTGTCAGTTTATAAATAACTAAAGACGATGTTATCGCCGCAATAAAGTCACCATTTTCGATATCTTTAATAACATCTGAAAAGAAGGTAAACGGCATAGATTCAAAAACCACAAATCCACCAGTAGTGTCTGCAAGCGCCTTTTTCATCCTGCTTACAGCTTCCAATGCAAGTTTTTTGTCTTTGGTTTCGCTTGCCCGTAATAGATCTCCAAAACCACCCCAAAAGTCATTAAATCCGGCACTGATCGTTCTTGGCATAACACCCAAGAAGTTCAAGGCAAATGCTCCGGATTTTTCCAGCGCTTCAAGAAAGTCCCCAAAAGGATCTCCGTCAACCATCTGACGGACAAATCTTTCCGGGATCTCAGGAATATTTGCAGACATCCAAGAGACCGTATCATGCACTGTTTCTAATGCCATACCACGATGGATGACCTCCCCCGGCTTTAGCTCCTGGTTACTGTCATAAGAAATTGTCAGTACATGACGTGGAGGGATAATTTCAGTTTTAGCACTGTTATAGCTAATAGATGCATCTTGAATTGCACGGAGAGGATCAAAATATGACATTGGGTAATCTTCAATTTCTTCGGCCGCGCGCGTCCGGTTGATCTCTTCCGAAACTTTTAGAACAGCTTCCAAAACCTTGGACAACTCTTCCATCTTTTCAGCAGAAAACGAATCCGTTAACTCAAATTCTCCGCTCGGAAGTCCAACAAGAAGCGCATCAAGATTATAGTCGACTAAATTTACTTTGATCCGATTCGTGCTTAAAAGGAAAGCTACCTGCATAGCTAACCTTGGATTTCTTTGAAGCTGGGGCAGCATCTCTTCCTTAACATAACGGATAAATTCTTTAACATCTTCCCTGCTCACCGTATTAAATTTTAATTTCTGCCCGCTGGGATCCGAAGCAAGCTGCTCACTAATATATCTTTGTCCCTTTGGACTATTCATCATCAACATATGCAATTGAGCTGAAAGATACATCCTTGGATTCATAGAAGCGCTCATAGCAAGCGAGGTGGCTACTCCATAATAAAATCGATATAGCGGGTCAGTCGCATCCCGCATCCCCTGTGCATCGTTTGGTCCAATGGTGAAATCAAAATTACCGTTCTGAGAACGGCTAAGAACTGGAAAGAGCCGTAAAAGCCCCCCGGAATGCGGCATCAGCATTGCAGGGAAGGTTTTTATCGGATCCATCGATTGTTTTGAAGGAATCTTTGCAAGCAGAGCTGATAATGCCATTTTTGCTTCAATTGTTTCTTTGTCTTCCCCGGGCTCCGGGATCAAACTTGAAAGAGAGATTTCTCCACCGGGATGGGCTCTAAAGTATGCATCCAGGATCTCAACCGGCGTTCTGTGGGTCGGTCTTCCGCCTAATCCCGCCATATGCCTCTGTTCGCCGGTAACAATTCCTGCCGCAAAAGCAAGAACAACTGGTTCTTCGAATAATCCCGGGAATACATCTTTCAAACGATTATATTTATCTTGCGAAAACCGATCGCCGCTCAACTCGTCAATAATTGCCGAACGCCTGACTTCATCGGAGAATTTCGTTCTGAATTCCGGCATTGCAAGGTCGCGAGCAGTTCTTATCGCAGAGAGCGCATCAAACATCGATTGAGCCTGGCGCCGCATATTTTGAAGATGACCAAGCTTTTCTTTATTAGTTTCCAGCGGGATAATTTCATCCAACTTTACAAGGAGAGAAGAAGACGTTTGCAAAA
>JBAYJF010000055.1:0-9608 GCA_041665245.1 Candidatus Margulisiibacteriota bacterium
AGAAAAACAGGGCGGTAAACAACTTTGGGAAGGAGCCCTCCCTACCAGAGAGGAATGTATTTCGTTCGGATTATATTTGAGAGATGAGGCTTTAGGAAAAGCGCATCCTGACGATAGTTCTTTTGAGCGCGCAAAACTGGGAAGAGTTACCTTAACACCGGACTCAATAGCGGAACACCTTCGCCAGTCTCCTTCCAATCTGACCGTTACGGCCGTTTCATGGCCGAGTATCTGTCCTGAAAATATCCTACCTCGATTTGGCGCTATTCAGCTATTTGACGTTATCCCAAGAGGTGCATTGGGATGGCAGAGACAAGGTGAGGACGGGAGATTTTTTCAATTAGGTAGGGAACCTGGGGATGAATTATCGCCATTGCCTGTGGGAGAATGCAAAGTTGTTGGAATCACATCAAATGGGGGTTATTTTCGTATTTCCACGGTTGATGTTGGGAAAAATGTAAGAAGGGCTGGCGTAATGAATTGGGACTATTCGCCGGCATCTTGGTATTGCACGGCCCTAACTTTTACTTTCCGGCCGCTGCCGACGGTGAAGGAGATAATAATTAATGAACCAAATAAGAGTAGCGCAACCCCAGCCTCCGTCTATCTAGGTCCAATTTGGAAACCTGGTCATGATTGATATTGGTCTGTAGCGAATTTGGCGCGTCATCTGGAGATTGTTTAGTGTGGGAGAAATAGGTTTAATAGTTAGTTTAGCAGAACTTTATTTACTGCTCTTCTAATTAATTTTGAATCGATGGAGGGTATTAATATGGCGGGAACGACGGTTTCTCAGGCGAGAGAAGTTGGTCCTATGATCCGGCAGAAAGATATTGTCATAGCATAATATTCTTGTTCAGATCGCTGCCAAAGGTCAGGGAAATAGAAGTTTAAATTATCGGAGGGACGCTAATGTTAAATGGTGTTATGTTAAATGTTTTGACGGGGGCTGTTCCAAGCCGACCACAGGCAGTAAAACCGGAAGAAGTTCAGCCTAAGCCGCAACCGGCCGAGATCAGGATTGTAATTGCAGATTATGAGGCGATGCCGGTCGTTAAAACTTGTTTGGTCAACAATGGGGGAGAGAATTTTAACAATGGGATCGTAGGGGCTGCTTTAAAGGTTACAACAAGCGACGGCGAAATATTTTATATGGATCAAAACTTTTCAAATATGGGGCAGATCGGAAATGAAGTAAGTATTACCTTGGAAGGAGAAAGAGCTGTTCTCGTTTTTAAAGACACACAAACGGCAATAGATTTTTATCAGGATGTAAATAAGCTTCTGTATCCCTGGGATCAAAGTGAATACCTTTTATTCCTTCAACAATATGTTTCACAATATTGCCCGCTGGAAGATAAATAAATTAATTTAGCAGGAATCTATTTACCGCTCTTCTAAGCAGTTTTGAATTTATGCTGGTTATGACCCAAAGCCCTTTGTTGTTCTGATCCATTGTTAGGCCAATTCCCTCGGTTGCGCCGGGGACACGATAGGATGCTGAAACAATTGCGGTTTTGCCTTTAACGGAGATCTTGTTGACCTTGAAACTTCTTGCGGCTGCAGCTCTTGAGCCTTTGTTGTATTTAAGCAATACATATAGCTGTCCGCTTAAAAATTTACTGATCGCGGTGCTGGCCGTTTTGCGCATTATTTTGGCTGTCATTTTGCCGACGACCGGCTTCTTTTCTATTTTGCTGTAAGCGTGTTTTGTTTCATTGGCTGCGATCGAGGAGAGAGATAAGTAGCTATACAAAACCCCGGCATTTCCGGCAATGGCCGAGGATCTTATGGCGTCGATGCTCTGTTCGGGCGTTTCAGCGAAGGCGTTTCCGTAAAATATCGCAATAGTGCAGCAGAAAATCATCAAAGAGGTAAAGATTTTCATTTTTTATCAAGCGCCTGAAAATATTTATCCCCTTTTTTGCAGGAAAAATAATAATCGTCGGAGTTTTTACCATTAAATAGTTTAATTGGCGCTTCGTGGCGATACATTTTCATTATTGGCGAAGATAAAGCATACGTTATCCCGCCATTTTTAAACTTTACTGCAAAGATACTTCTAACCAGTGTTGAAACTTCTCCGTTCTTATTGTCTCTGGCGGAAACATAAAACATAATTTCCGGCGCAACGAATTTTGCGGGGATAGAAAAGTAATAAATATTATCTTTATGCTTCAAAGAGGGGATTTCTTTCCATTTTCTGGTCGTCCATTGATATGGCCCGCCGAGTGAATAATATATTTTGCCGGACTTTATCTTATTCCTGCCAATGGCCTTAACTGAAATAAGAATGTTCTTCCCTTCGAGCGTGCAGGTTTCGAAGGTTATCGTAGGATAGGACCAGCCGGCGCTGGATGTTTTTTTGTTTTTTATTTTATCATCGATCCAGGCGGAGGCGGGGAGAAGGCTGGAGGCCAAAAATCGATGTCGAAGATTAGGCACGAGCAAGATCTTTGCCTCTATGGAGCCAAGCTCTGCGTAGCTCTTCTGAAAAGTTGGAAGATAATAGCAATGGTCGTTCGTTCCGGTAATAAAGAGGATCGGAGCATGCTGCATTGCTAGAAAATTCTTAGGATCAAGGTTTTCATCCCATAATTTTTTATCCAGCGCCGGCATTTGGGTGAACCATTTTTCCCAGGTACAGCCTTCGGGGATAAAACCGGCGCCAAAAACATTTACCGCCGCTTTTAGGCGGTCATCCTGCCCGTTGGTAAGGATCGTTAATACGCCACCCCACGAAAGGCCGATCATTCCGATCCTTTCCGGGTCGACTTCTTTCTGTTTGGTCAAAAAAGTTATTCCGTTTCGGATCGCGGCCACGGCATGGATAAGATAGTTATGGCTTAGATCGGGCTGGGTCTTCAAAAGATTTGCAACGACCATATCCGGGCCGGTCGATCTTGAAAGCGCCCGATTTTCTCCTTTGCCGGGGAGATCGATCACAAGTGCCGCATATCCCCGTTTGGCCCAATAGATCGCGTAGGGAAGGCTGGCATGTCCCCCTCCGCCGTGGGATAGGATGACTGCAGGCAGTTTTTCATTCTTCTTGGATGGGAAGCAATAATAGCCGAAGATCTTTGTTGGGACGCGATTGAACGGGCGGCTAATATAGTATATTTCGTTGACGGTCGTCTTTCCGCGCGAATATGTTTTTATTACCTGATATTCAATTTTATCAACTGGAATGTTCCAGAGCTGTTTTAGATTTTCATTTGCAAAGGGAGCGTAAGAAGTTTCGCCAAGTGAAGCCAGCGCAATCGAGGATAATAGACATATAACGAGTATTATTTTACGCATTAAGAGTAATTTTAACATATGTTATACTTAATACGCCGTGAAAAGAGACATTTTAACCATAGCAAAGCGAAAATTCGATTCCCGTCTCCTCCTTGGAACGGGAAAATTTTCTTCACCAAATGTGATGAAGGGGGCGATCGCTGCATCTGGGACGGAAATAGTTACCGTTGCTTTGCGCAGGATCGATCTGAATGATCCAAAAGACCATATCTTGGGATATATAAACTCGAAGAAATATTTGATACTGCCTAACACATCGGGGGCTAAAAATGCCGAAGAGGCGGTTCGTTTGGCTAAAATTGCCCGCTCTTTCGGTCTGCCGGCGTGGATCAAACTTGAAGTTACGCCTGACCCAAGATATTTATTCCCTGATCCGATCGAAACCCTTAAGGCGGCAGAAATCCTAGTGAAAGAAGGCTTTACAGTTCTGCCCTATATCAATGCCGACCCAATTTTAGCGAAAAGGCTGCAGGACGCGGGCTGTGCAACCGTCATGCCGCTCGGTTCGGCGATCGGATCTGCTAAAGGGATCAAGACCAAAGAAAACATAGCGATAATAATTGAACAATCAATTGTCCCTGTTGTTATCGACGCCGGACTCGGAACGCCATCTCATGCCGCAGAGGCTCTCGAGATGGGAGCTGATGCGGTTTTGATCAACACTGCGATTGCCGCAGCAGAAAATCCGGTTGAAATGGCTGACGCCTTTAGGTTGGCGGTGATGGCCGGGCGCAAAGCCTATCTTGCCGGGATGATCTCGGAAGCAGACATGGCGCGAGCTTCCAGCCCTCTGCACTTATGAACTCCGCAATTTGCGAAAAAGCCAGAAAAGAGACCTTAAAGTATTTTGGAAAAACGATCTCGCTGTATGCCCCGCTTTATATTTCGAATGAATGCTGCAATGGCTGCACCTATTGCGGTTTTAATGCCAAGTCGAAGATAAAACGCTCAACTTTAACTCTCGATCAGGTCATGGCGGAGGCAAAAGCGCTAAAAAAAGAAGGCTTCCAGCATATTCTTCTTCTTACAGGGGAAGCCCCGGCCAAAGTGCCGATAGAGTTTATTGCAGAAATTGTTAAAAAGCTAAAAGTGTTATTCGTTTCGATCTCAATTGAAATTTATCCATTGTCCGTAGAGGATTATCGACTGCTTATCGATGCCGGGGTCGATGGCCTAACTATTTATCAGGAAACTTATCATTTGGCGACCTATAAAAAAGTGCACCCTGTAGGGCCAAAAAGCGATTACGGGTGGCGTTATGCGGCGCCGGAGAGAGCGGCCAAAGCTGGGATGCGAAAGATCGGAGTTGGCTTTTTGCTGGGGTTATATGATTGGCGGTATGAAGCGACAAAATTAGCCGAACATATCGAATATTTACAGAAAAATTATTGGCAGACACAAATTCAGATCAGTTTCCCTCGTTTAAATCCGGCTGAAACCAAATTTAAAGTGGAATTTCCGGTGTCGGATGCCGATTTTATTGAAATGGTCTGTGCTTTTCGGATAAAATTTCCGCAGATCGGATTTACTTTGTCAACGCGGGAAAAAGCTTCGTTCCGGGACAAGATCTTTCCATATGGTTTTACACAGATGAGCGCGGGATCAAAGACTAACCCGGGCGGATACAGTTTAGGCGAAAAAAGCGGGAAGCAGTTTGAGATAGCAGATGCCAGATCTCCGAAGCAGGTAACAGCGGCGCTAATTAAAGCCGGCTATGAACCGGTTTGGAAAGATTGGGATAGAGATTTTAGATGATAAAAGTAATTGTTAACGGAAAACCTTTGGAAGTTAAGAAGGAAACTACGATCGCAGATCTATTAAGCCACTATAAAATTTCGCCCAAAGTTTGCGCGGTCGAAAGGAACGGGGAGATTTTAGAAAGAAACGAATATTTAAGAATTATGGTAAAGGAGAAGGATATTATTGAGATCATAAGGATGATGGGGGGAGGGTAGCTTCTGTTGCTTCAGCTTGTATTTGCTGAGCTTCCCAATGCAGAAAGTCTTCATGCGACATAAATTCGCCCTCCATGTAGCCGACATTTGTTGATGCAACAATTACCAACCTCTTCACCTCTTTAGTTTGGCGCAATTCATCTCTTTTTTCAGCCGGGAAGGTAGAATGGGCCAATACATCGACCGCTCCTCTTAAGTATTGTTGTAGAAAATATCTTTGCTCTTTTGATTTGTTCAGTTTGTCTATGATCTCTTGAAGGTCTTGGCCAGAAATTGGACGGCAAATAATAATTGTATCGTCGCAATTCTCATAGGAAGTTATTGTATAGACAAAATAGCGCGGGGCTAGATCTCTGGCTAAACAATTTCCCCCTTCCAGCATATAGGCTTGTTTTTTAATTTCCGAAATTTCAAATGGAAGCAGAGCTTTCCCCTCAAGTGATGGATCTGAAACACCAAACAATCTTGCTAAGGTCAATGGCTGCATGCTGGGAGAATAAATTGGCGATCCATCCCTATCAAAAGATAGCTGAAAGTAAAAAGGAGCTTGCTTTTGAGCTGCGCTTCTATCTTCTTCTGTATTTTTAACCCCTAAGCTAAGCCGGTATGTTCTCCCCGGTGCAACTTTTACAAATCGTCTGCTCGGAGGGAGAACAATTAAGTCTTTGTAATGAATGTCGCTTGAAGATACTCTGCGATAAGTTCCCTTGACCATTACATATAAGGGCTGAATTTGCAGGCCTTCGCTTCTTATGTGATGGAGTTCAGCCTGTTTTACCGCAGATAAAACTCTTTTATTCCTATCTTTTATATCGATTGCCGCATTCTGGGCCCTTGAAAGGGAAATTAATATGCCGCGCAGCAAACTAATGCTTGCTGTGCTAACTGTTCGCGTTTCGGGGGGTATTGAGCAAAATGAATCCACAATGGAGCGCGCGGTCCTGTAAGTTAAACGTTCAATTGCAAGCGCGTATAGACTTTTTATAAGCAGCGGATCGAGATCTTTCTTTGATACTCCCAGGATTTCCAATCTCCTACCATCAGCGCTTAATACCGCTGTTAATGTCTCTTTGCTAATGCCATGCACAAAATCAAATTCAAACATGGAAAGATAGGGACTTTTATTTCCGATTGGTTCCTGGATCAGCTCTGCTGTCGTTTCTTGACGGACACCCTTTTTCTGTAGAGCTTGCTTTGCCCGAATAGGGCCAAATATTCGTACGGATGAAACAATTGCGGCCAAAGGATCACATTCAGGGACAGATTCTTCGTAATAAGTCGGGGCTGAATCAATTGAGCGATTATGTGCGAGAAAAAACAATAAATTGCTAATAGACCGATCCAATTCCTCTTCAAAATCCATTAAATTGAGGCGATGCGCATCCAATTCAAAAAAAAGATCTTCGTAGCTTCCTGCGTTAGCTGTTAGGAAGGCTTTTTCTGCCCTTTGGGGAGTAATGGCTTCAGCTTCTTTTTTGGCGGCTGTGGTTCGCTCCGCTTTGGCTTGCCTCCCGATGGCGGCCCAATCCGGTTTTGCATAGGAAACATCAGGCCTTGTTTGAAGTGCTTGAATGACTAAGCTTTGACCCTCAGAGCGATCAATTGTTTCACGCATTGCTTCCAAGATTAACGCTTCAAGCAAAGTGCCGACTTCACCAATATCAGCCCCGGATGGGAAGACCACTCTTGGTGATCCAGTTATTTTTAATTGGAAATATTTAGAAGAGCCGGCCAAAAAGACTCGGGCCTCGGCCCCTGCATAAATTTCTATTCTTTCAATTCCTAATATTTCCAGAATTGATTTTTTTTCATTTGTTTCAAATTGTAGCGCGACCGTTGTTATTTCAAAAAAATGGGTTCTCATTTCATTTGGATAAAGCACAGCTAATTCTTCCGAAAGGTCCATGGCGGCTTTTTCTAGGGCGGTCCCAATCGCTTGGCGCATTCCTTTATCTGCTGTAAATAATTTTTCTCGATTAGCCCCTTTTTCTCCGAGTAAAGCTGCTTTAATTTCTATTTCAGAGAGCAATGCCGGATCTAGAAGCGGTCTTTGAGTAGGGCCCGTTAACGTCCTTGCTGGAACAGAAGCATTTTGTTCTGGAATGCGGACTGGCCTGGCCGCTTGTCCTTCAGCTTTTTCGATCTCCTTTTTTAAATAGTGCAGCTTTCGGTATTCGGGACATATTTCGGTCAGTAGAAGGCTTAGCTCTTTAGCGAAAGGAATATTTCCTCTTTTTAATTCTGCGTAGGCCATGAAGTAGACAAATTGCGGATCGGTCCGCCAGTTATCTTTTTTGGATAAATGTTCGACCGCTAGGGCATAGTCGCCACGGAGGGCATAAACCACTCCCATTACGTGTGCATAGACTTTTACTGATGAACGTTGCGTTTCGTTTAATTGATCTAGATTAGTATTAATATGGTCATAAAGTTCAATGAATTTATTTAAGTGCCAAGGATTTATTTCGGTCGCACACAAAACATATGGGCAGGATACTTCCCAAATTGTTAGAACAACTTCAACGGGGGTATTCGGGCCGCAGTATTGGAGTAAGGTCTTTAAGCTGGAAATGATCTTTGTAATATCATCAAGATAATAATAAGCTAAGAAAAGATTAAAATCTCGGCCTAAATCCGGAGGAAGATGTTTTTGAACAGCTTCTAAGTGCATGATAGCGTTTTTTAACGGTTCTGTTGCTGAGTTTGGGGTGGCAGAATCTCCAATTTCTTCTGATTCATCAATTAGTTTTTTTGCTCTTTGATAGTATGCATCTCCGAGATAGTTTGAAATGGCAATGCGGCGAGCTTGTGTCCCGGGCCTGTTTCCGCCAATGGAAGATATATAAGTAAGCGCTTGTTCGCCGTGTTCAATGGTTTTATCGCAGTCTTTTTTGTGGTCGTAATGCATCGTAGCAAGAAGATGAAATTTCCAGTGCTGCAATAGAGGTTTTTCCACGGGAATATTGGTTCTGTTCCTCCCTGTTACCGATACTATACTTTCCCTAGAAATTTGTCCGCCACAGAACCTTTCGATAAATTTATCAACCTCATCCGTGTAAATACCATTTTCCAAAATTGTTAACATCTGGTTATCAATTTGTGTAATATCAAAGAAAATGAATTTGATTAAATTCGATTCAACTTCCCGATACCTTGTTGATCCTAGGACAGGAGGCGGAGAAATAATTGGTGTTCCCGTTCCTGCGGGATCATCTGGGGCTAGCATTCTCACTGATACAATATGGCCATCTGGAGTCACAGCTTTTGGATGAACATTGGCGTCAAGCAATTCACCCAGCTTTCTTTCCAGTTTTTGAATTCTCGGTCTAAGTAATAAAGGACTTAAAAACAGCATATACAGTCATATCCACATAATCTGTGAATAATTTCAAAAATATTGTCCAATTCCTAAAATAATGGAGAGGGTAGGTATATTAAAATAATGTCTTGCACTTTAATAAATAAGCCCCTATAATTTGCTTGCCTTATTATAAAATCTGCGATGAAAAGAATATTTTATGGGGGTTATCTATGAGAAAACTATTGAGTTTTGGAATATTGCTGTTCCTTTTGTTTACAATCCCTGCCTGGTCTTCTGTTCCCGGCAAACTTTCTTACGAGGGAAGATTGACCGATACCGCCGGGAACCCGATCACAACTGCAAAAACAATTGAATTTAAACTCTACGATTCTCTAACCGGAGGGAATGTGATCTGGGGGCCGGAAAGCCACAGCGTAACGCCGGATAGCCAAGGGGTTTTCAGCGCAATCCTTGGCGAAACGGTAAATATGACCGCGGCAGTCTTTAACAATGCTACCCGCTATTTGGAGCTTTCCGTCGCCGGAGAAACCCTTAGCCCTCGCTCCCAAATCGTTGCATCAGGGTATTCATTTATGTCCGCCAATTCCCAAGGCGTTGAAGATGGGACGATAACCAGGGCAAAAGCGGCTTCGGGCCAATTTGTAAAAAGTATTATTGCCGGTTCAGGAGTTACGGTTTCTGGCGACGAAGGGAGCGGAACTGGAAACGTTACGTTAACTGCGACCGGAACTGGCGGGGGAACTGGTACGGTGTCCCAGGTTAATACCGGAAACGGCTTGACCGGCGGGCCCATCACATCGACCGGGACATTGGCAATTAATACGAATATTGTTGTAACCACTTCGGATGCTCAAACTCTGACCAATAAAACTATTTCGGGCACAAATAATTCTTTAACAAATCTTGGAATATCAAATTTAACGATCGCCAGCCAGGCACAGGGAGACATCGTTTATTTTAACGGAACAAGCTGGACAAGGCTTGCGGCCGGAACTTCCGGGCAACTCCTAAAAACAAACGGGGTTGGGGCT
>JBAYJF010000056.1:0-9595 GCA_041665245.1 Candidatus Margulisiibacteriota bacterium
AAGGCTTGCAACGGAGATAGGCGTAGATACCGTTAATTACCGCCTTACTAAACCATTGGGAAAGGCAAAAGACATCCCTACTCAAGTAACATATGAAGATCTGGATCGATTCCTCCTTGATTTTATCGACGCAAGAGTTTTACACCCCAGGGACCAGATAAAACTGCTCTTATCTTCCGCAACGTTCGGACCGAACTATTATTCCAGGGGGATGTTAAGATATCAATTGGGATTGGACAGCGATCCCTATTTTTCGTCAAAGTATCCCTGCCCTCTTGCTGATTCAGAAAAGTCATATGCTGTTCTATTGCCAAGTGAAAAGTTTATTTTTTGCCCAACGTTAGTTGGAGAAAAAACGGACGGCTTAATTACCGGGAACCCGCAAACCGGAGAAGTTCTTGCCAACCATGTTCTGCGTGAGCACTTGGCTTTCCCATCCGAAATTTGCCGGCCATGCGATGTGCTGGATATTTGCCGCGGGGGCT
The DNA here is from genome assembly GCA_041665245.1 of Candidatus Margulisiibacteriota bacterium. Lineage (GTDB taxonomy): Bacteria > Margulisbacteria > WOR-1 > O2-12-FULL-45-9 > XYB2-FULL-48-7 > JBAYJF01. Next base: position 486 of record JBAYJF010000056.1, read on the forward strand.
GCGTTGCCAGTCGGCTGCAGGGGAACGGACTAGCCAGTATTAAGAAAACAAATCTTGATATCTGTATGACAGAAGCTCTGCGCAGATGGGAAAGCAATCTTAAATAATATATTTTCGCATTGATGTTTTCTTGATCTCTGGATAACTTCAGATAGTTTCCAATAAAAGCATTTGGGCCGACCCAAATATATTATCATATCGAGGTCGGCCCTACATTCCAAGATAACTACCTGAACCTAGGCGTTAACATCTTCATAACTCAAACGGTTCAACTTTAAACTTGCTAATAGGACCTGGTTGCTTTCATATCGCGGCGTCAATCGCCCCTCCCATAATACGACTGCAGGCCTAACTGGCTCCGGCAATGAACATATCCCAATGTTGTATGTATTTCCCCAATCTGCGCGGGCGATTCCTGGGACATATGGGGTTAACATGCTTGAAAATGCCAAAGATGCATCGTATGCAACTTCGCAGGGCATTGTTTCAACTGCATTGACCGGAAATCCAATCCCCTCAATTCCCATGGTAAGAGTTCCGGTTTGAGGATTATACACATAATAAGGAGCCTCCGGTTTTGTCCCCATTAATGTACAAGCCATTGGTCCTTTTTGGGTGGTCTTGTTCCACGGATCACAACTAATATCGCCAAATACCTTCAATCGACTACCTGAATTTCCCTGCAAACCAAGCAGAAGCTCTTGCGATACCAGGGTCGGCTGATTTGACTGCCACAAAGCAGTGTGGACCAGCATGGTCATTCTGTCCAGATATTTTGGCAGGGATGACTGAAATGCCTGCGGATCATTGTCAAGGTCTAGTTTTGACGCCGTTTTTCCATCGGTTCTTTCATATCTGCCATTCTCGCCAACCCTGTCAAAAGTAACTTTATAAACCTGGTTCCGAGAAAGATTTCCATAGACTGCCGGGTCCAATAGTTGAGAAGGTGTTAGCTCTACTGCTCCAAGCTGGTCAAATATCTCTTCCGCTCCGCCTGAACAGCGTCCGTGTCCTGTAAAACCTACAACCATCGGAGGCATTCCTTCGGGCAATCCGTTGGTAGCAATACCTCTTCCGATCTCCGCCAATTGCGTCTTAATACTTTGAATTGTTGGATACCAAATCGTCTGGCGGACGGCTTCGAACGGATTTCGAATGCCTTCTAATTTCAGCCTCTCCCCTAAGAGGTTCAGAGTATCGGTCATCCCGGCAATCCCTGCAAAACGTCCGAACGCAACCTGTCTTTCTCCGGAACTGTTCACAATGTATTCATAATCAATATAATTACATCTATTTCTCATCATGGCATCAAGCATTACCATGTTTTCTGTCTGCCCCTTTGTTACATGACCAAACATAACATAGGTATGCCCCGGCTTGAAGAAATCATGCGGCACTTGTTTTACTCCAAAAAGTACCGGACAATCACTCCCAAGTTCCGTAACAATTTCAGCGCCCGCCGCCCGATATTGATCAGCAGTAAATAATCGGATCGGCGATCTTTGTACCTTAAACTGCAAACCATCTCTTGCAATTAATCCTTTCATATGCTCAGGAATGATCGGCGCCCTTCTTTCATAACGATGCATCGTTTCCGCACGAATCCCAACAGGCGGTGTTCTTAAACTCATTTGAATTCTCCTTCTAAATTATTTTTACAACCTTATTCGAAAGTCCCAAACACTTTTTTTGTCTTTTTATACCCCCTTTTCTTTCATAGTTGGAAATAAAACTACATCTCGAATGGATGGGGAATTCGTCATTACCATTGCTAACCTATCAATCCCGATCCCGATCCCGGTTTGGGGCGGCATCCCAACTTCTACGGCCTGGAGAAAATCCTCGTCAAATGGCTGGGCTTCTTCATCCCCAGCCTTTGCTGCCTCAACTTGCTCCATAAAACGCGCCCTCTGGTCGACGGGATCATTCAATTCAGAATAAGCGTTTGCCAATTCCATCCCGGCAATATATAACTCCGTCTTATCGACATAAGCCGGGTCGTCCGGACAACGTTTTGCCAGCGGCGTGGCTTCCACAGGATAGCGATAGACAAAAGTCGGCTGGACCAGTTGTTTTTCCGCCAAGGCTTCAAACATGTTGATCAGCAAACTTCCCCGGGTCATATCATCCTCAACGTGCACGCCTTTTCCCTCTGCAGCCACCTTTAACATTTCCAATCCGACCCCGAAAACGGCAACATCGCCATATTTTTCGATCGCCTGTTCAACCGTGATCCTTTGCCAGGGAGGAGTAAGGTCGATCTGTCCATTTTGATAGTTTAACTGCAGGCTCTTTGCCACCTGAAAAGCAATGTGAGTGAGCATTTGTTCCGTCAATTCCATAACATCTTCATAATTATGATAAGCCCAATATAATTCCATGGTCGTAAATTCTGGATTGTGTCTGAGGTCGATCCCCTCATTGCGAAAAACTCTTCCGATCTCAAAAACGGCTTCATATCCGCCCACAAGCAATCTTTTTAAATGAAGCTCCGTCGCGATCCGTAAATACAAATCCCTATTAAGGGTATTATGATGAGTAATGAACGGCCGGGCTGAAGCTCCCCCATGGAGGTCCTGGAGGATCGGCGTTTCAACTTCCATAAAACCCTGGCCGTAAAGGAACAAGCGCATATGTTGAACAACAAGGCTGCGCCTCCTAAAAGTTTCGCGGACATCCGCGCTGGCCGCCAGGTCCAAGTATCGCTGTCTTTGTTTAACATCATCATCTTGCAGGCCATGGAATTTTTCCGGCAAGGGACGCAACGATTTTGCCAGGACGGTAATTTGTCTTACCGCCAGCGTCACTTCTCCGGTTTTAGTCTTGAACATATCACCTTCTAATCCCAGAATATCCCCAAGATCCAAGCAGTCCCTTACCATTTCCATCGCTTCAGCGCCAACCTGATTGGGTTTTAGAAATATCTGCAGGCGTCCGGATTCATCTTCAATATTTGCAAAAACGATCTTTCCCATATCCCGGCGCAGAACCAATCTTCCGGCGATTTTTACATTTTGGGGCATGGCAGCATCGCTTGGAAGAGGCGCGCATAAGTTAAGAAGTGAAGCAGTTGAGTGGGTTCTCGCATATTTTGTTTCGCCGTAGGGATTAATGCCTCTTGCTCGAAGGGCTTCCAATTTTGCATGCCTTTGGACCATTGCTGGATTCCAGGATGCCGGGTAAACTTGTACCATTATTTCTACCTCCTAAAATAAAAAAGCCAGGGTTAATCCCTGGCTTCTAGAACCTAACTTATGGCTTTAAATTTATTTAGCTCTACTTCTCTTTCGACCGTTAAAAAAAATAATTTCACCCTATTTTTATTAAGCTAAAACCCTCTCCCACCGACGAAAAGTATCCGTTAAACAAAAAGCAAGATTAGAATCCCTGATCTCTGAAAAAGGCCGGCCATTGAGCCTAGCCGCGACGCATCCGCCTTTGCAGATCTCTAACACATCGCAGGGTTGGCAGATCACGGAAGGAAAAGCCAGGTGGCCGTCAATAATTCGGTTAGTTAGGTCTTCTCCTGATAGCGGATCGCCGGCAATAAGCCCCGTAGTTGGCTCACCAACCAGCGTCGTGCAAAAGGACAAACGATCTCCAGGAATAACCTGACAAAAGGATCGTTTTGTGTCAACAAACGGACAGGGATATTTTGAATTAAAAAATGGATCGCTGCCTAATCCTAATTGATATCGGAACATTCCGCGGGAATAATAATTTGGCCCAAAATTAGCTGATTCAAGCAGTAGCGAAACCAATTCTTTGGGGAAAGTTCTTCTTGCATCAATGAAAGCAACAAGAAAGCGATCCAAATCGTCATAATTTATTCCAATGCCGGCGGTTTTTGCATTTCCATACGATTGAGTAAGACGATAATTAACCGAATCTACGCCAAGGTCGACCGCAACTCGCGCAACCTCGAGCGCAAATCCAGGATCGGATTGTTCAACCTGGGTAAAAAGACCTACCTTGAACGGCCGCGGTACATGCGAACGGCTATACGCAGCCAGGATCCGGATATTTTCTGAAATAACCGTGTAGCTGTCGTGGCCATACGCTTCAAAATGTCTCTCCCGGGGCAAAAAGCTTACAACGACCTGTCTTAAAGAAGAATTGGCCATTGCTTCTAATTGCCAGGGCTGAAAAGCTCTTTCGCCATTTGTAACTACAAAAGTTTCATCAGCGCGGGTCATCAATTCCAGGCTTTTAGAAAACACATTATCGGAAGCATTAAACTCTTTCGGGTATATCCTTGGCCGTATACCGGATGATAGAAGGGCATCGACCCGTTGGCCGATCCCATCCCAATCAATATCCGAGGTAGGCGGTTCTCCGGAAATCTCAAAAAAACAAAAATTGCATTTTCGGTTACAGGGAGTGTTAAGCATAAACCGGCCCATTGGGGCAATCGGCCTGGCCGCTAATTGTTGTTTATAGTCCGAAAGAGAATCTAGCCCGGTAGATTCCTTTATTCTGCGTGAAAGCGCCATCCCAAGATGAGGTGCAACTAATCGATACGCTTCAGGGGTAATTATTTTCCCAGCAACCTTTATGTTTCCGGATTTAACCGTTTGACCAAGAAGAACAGTCATTTTAGATCCTTTTAAATGCTTTGAGCAATAACCGCTATATTTTCATCTAAACTATATTAAAACAATTTCAGCCTATTAAATTTACCCGGTTTAAAATAGCATTCAGCGTATATTTTTTGTATAATTAAGCCCAACGGAGGGACAAAGCATGACAAAAAAACACTTTACCGCTATCGAGGCTAAAGGGATCGGAGAAAAGATCGGGATCAAATGGGAAAAATTCGATGTCGAGCAATTTAGGATGGGAATGGATGTTGAATTGGAGCATGGGACAATTGATATGAACACCAATGTCACCAATGACGATCCGACCATAACCGGCAAGATCGCCCTCGCCCATCTAAACGAATTCCCGGATTATTATACCCGGCTGGATAAAATGGAAGAAGAAGCCGATAAATTTTGGGGGAAGGAGTAAAAAATGGAACATAAATTACCGGAATTGCCTTATGCAAAAGATTCCCTGGCTCCAAATATTTCACAAGAGACGATCGAATTCCATTATGGGAAACATCATGCCGCTTACGTCGCGAACCTAAATAAACTTATAAAGGGGACCGAATTTGAGAATTTAACTCTGGAAGATATCATACTAAAATCTTCTGGCGGGATATTTAACAACGCGGCCCAGATCTGGAACCATACTTTTTACTGGAACAGTCTATCGCCTAAAGGCGGCGGAGAACCAAAAGGGAAGATCGCCGATGAGATAATTAAACAATTCGGATCATTTTCCGCTTTTCAGGAAAAATTCACGGCTGCTGCAACAACTTTCTTCGGATCCGGGTGGATCTGGCTGGTTAAAAATCCGGACGGGAGTTTGGCAATTGAAACGACTGGAAATGCCGGAAATCCCATAAAGGATGGAAAAAAACCGATCCTAACCTGCGATGTTTGGGAGCACGCTTATTATATCGATCACCGGAATGCACGGGCAAACTATGTTGCCGCTTTCTGGAAGATCATTAACTGGGAATTTGCCAATCAGAATTTGTAATGCTATATTATTAACATTACTGACTATAAAGGAGGAAATAAAATGACAGATAAAGATAAAGTGGTTGAAGAAATCAAGGTTTCCGGCGAACAATTATTAAAAAAAGTTAACGAACTGATAAAAGAAGGGAATGTGCGCAAAGTGACGATCAAAGATAAGAGCGGAAATACGATATTGTCTTTCCCTTTAACTTTCGGAGTAGTTGGAGCGGTTTTAGCTCCCCTGCTTGCGGCCGTTGGCGCCGCTGCCGCTTTGATCACGGAATGCACGATCTCGGTAGAAAGAAACATATAGATTGAATAATAATTTAAAAAAAATAAGCTATTTACTTGCAGCCATAGCAGTTTGCGGGGCGCTTTATTGGGCGGTCGGATTTTTCCAGGACCACAAGAACAGGACCTTTACTATTGAAAATATCTCTTTTAATGCGCCGTCCTCCGTTAAGATCGTTGGTAGCGGCGTAAATGCTTATGACATCTCGATCGGCTCTTCCGGAAATCTGCCTGGAGCTTGGATAACTTTGTATGTATTAAGCAGGGATGAAGCAAATAATCTTCCAAATGACGCAAAAACACTCCTCTATTTTAAATCAACTTATTTAGGAACATCAAAACCAACAGAAATGACCAATACCAGAAATATTCTTGGCAAGCCGGTCAGCGGAGATCTACAGGAAGGGACGATCCCGAAACCAAACATCATCGAAGCTTATAGGATCAGGCTGGCAGATGGAGGATTATTGTTTATCGGGCTAAGAAGGATGAAGACATATCCGAAAGGAAAAGGCGAACTCCTCTTTGGAACTATGCTAAATTCAATTAAAGTTAATACTACGATAACTTCCGAAGATTAACCAACCTATTTAAAAAATAAAGTATGATACTGCACGATCATCGGCCCAAAGACCAGAGAAACGATCGACATAAGTTTTATTAATATATTCATCGCCGGACCGCTCGTATCTTTGAACGGATCTCCAACCGTATCCCCAACAACTGATGCCACATGCGCCGGACTCCCCTTCCCTCCACAGGCCCCATCTTCGATCATTTTTTTACCGTTATCCCAAGCGGCGCCTGAATTAGCCAGCATTATTGCCATCGGGACGCCGACGCAAAGGGAACCGGCAAGTAAGCCCCCTAACGCTTCAGGCCCAAGCAATATTCCCACAATTATCGGAATAATTATTGCCGATACGCCAGGAACGATCATTTCCTTTAATGCCGCGCTGGTGCTGATATCTACGCATTTTTTTATCTCGGGTTTAGCCTTCCCTTCTATCAGTCCTTTTATCTCCCTGAATTGCCGCCTGACTTCTTCAACCATCTTAAATGCCGCGCGGCCGACCGCCTGGAGGGTCATTGAAACATAAGCAAACGGGACCAAGCCGCCCAGGAACAGGCCAACAACAACATTTGGTTTTAATATATCAATGGTAGTAAGATTTACCGACTGGGTATACGCACTAAAGAGAGCTAAGGCCGTCAATGCCGCAGAACCAATGGCAAACCCTTTACCGATCGCGGCAGTAGTATTTCCCAGTGAATCAAGCTCATCGGTGATCAGCCTTACCTCTGGAGGATACTGCGCCATGGTAACGATGCCGCCGGCGTTATCAGCAATTGGACCATAAGCATCGACCGACATGACAATTCCGGTTGTCCCGAGCATCCCCACCGCCGAGATCGCAACCCCATATAGTCCGGCAAAGTGGTAAGAGACTAGCACCGCCCCGCAAATCGCGATCAGCGGGAAGATGGTGCTTTTCATCCCGATCGCAAGCCCGGTTATAATATTGGTTGCCGCACCGGTCTTACAGCTTTCAGTAATTTCTTTCAAAATGTTCCCTGAAGTATAAAACTCTGAAATGATCCCAATGATCGCACCGACAAGTACGCCGGAAAGGATAGAATAAAATATTCCGATGTCATCCGTGACTCGCATAGTAATAAAATATGCGGATAAAATAAATACTAAACTTGCGGCATAAGTTGCCCAGCGAAGCGCCGATTGGGGATTTATCTTTTTAATAAATTCAATAAAAATTACGCCAATTATTGATGAGATCGTCCCGGCAGCGATAAGCAAGAGCGGGAGGATCATGACATAATAGGTATTATTGATCATCAGTGAACCGATGGCAACGGTTGCAACAACAGCGCCGACGTAAGACTCAAATAGATCCGCCCCCATCCCCGCCACATCCCCAACATTATCTCCGACATTATCAGCAATTACCGCCGGATTACGCGGATCATCCTCGGGTATGCCTGCCTCAACTTTCCCCACCAGATCCGCCCCGACATCAGCCGACTTTGTGTATATTCCGCCACCAACGCGGGCGAAAAGGGCGATCGATGATGCCCCCATGGAAAATCCGCCGACAACAGCAGTTTTAATAATGACATCATGTACAAAATAAAATATTGCGCCAAGGCCTAGCACGCCGATCGAGGCCACCGCCATTCCCATGACCGCCCCACCCGAAAACGCTATTTCAAGCGCGCTATCTTTCTTTTTTTCAGTTGCAGCAAAGGCGGTCCGGACATTTGCCCGCGTTGCAGCGCTCATCCCGATATAGCCGGCCAGCATCGAACAGATCCCCCCAAAGACAAAAGCGATGGCAACATAAATACTGATCAAATAGGCCAGTATTGAAAAAACAACGATAATAAAAAATACGATTGTACGATATTGGCGGTTGAGATAGGCCATTGCCCCTTCATGGATAAGCGTTGATATTTCGCGCATCTTCTCTGTTCCGGCCGGTGCGATCAAAATCCTGATAAACAAAAGAAAAGAAAAGAGGATCCCGACGCCACCTGCTATCAAAATTGCGATCTCTTTGTTCATTTTCTCCTCCTAAAACCCATCAGGCGCATTATAGATTATGTTATAATTAAAATCAAATAAAGGAAATTTTATGTTCACAATTACCGAAAGACAATACAATATAATTTTAAGGCAAGCTGAAGCCTGCTTTCCGCAGGAAACCGGTGGAATTTTGGGCGGAAGGGAAAATACGATCTTAGGCGTCCTTCCGATCCCCAATAAGCACCTCTATGATCGAACGCAGATATTTGCCATGACGCAAGATGATATTGATACCGCCTATCATTTCTTGGTAAAACATAAGCTTGAGTATTTAGGCGTATATCACACCCACCCCAAAGGGATTCCCTTCCCATCCGCCCAGGATCTCTCTTATAACCAGAAATATCTTTTTATCATCGGCCTGCAGGACAGGTATAATCCAGAACTTTACGCTTGGAAGATCGAGGATGGCAAGGTTTATTCCGAAGATATAAAGATCATGAGCGATGCCGGGATAACCGTGGTCGATATAAAGACCGGAAAACCGAAACTTTCGGAAAATGTTTCCAAAGTTGAAATGGATCGTATTGCCCAGATCATTGACGATATGATCGCGGGAAGAGAGACCACCTATCCAAAGCTCGAGACCAATAAATGGGACGCGGCTTCGTTCAATACGTTTGCATAACTAACTTAAAGACTCA
>JBAYJF010000057.1:0-9093 GCA_041665245.1 Candidatus Margulisiibacteriota bacterium
AACCAGGTCATATAAAGGGGTCCGCTCAAGATATGAGAATATCGACCTGGTTATTGTTCGTGAAAATACCGAAGATCTATATGCCGGCATTGAGTTTGAAGAAGGCAAGCCGGAAACAAAAAACCTGATCGCTGAAATTGAAAAGCTTTCCAAGAAAAAGATCACTCCCGATTCCGGTATTTCTATTAAACCGATCTCGATCTCAGGAAGCAAACGGATAGTTAAATATGCTTTTGAATATGCCGTAAAACATAATCGCAAAAAAGTGACTGCGATCTCAAAAGCCAATATTATGAAATATACTGACGGGCTTTTTTATGCGGCGGCGCGTGAAGTTGCCAAAGAATACGAGGGGAAGATTGAATACGAAGAACGCTTGATCGATAACATGTGCATGCAATTGGTTCAGAAACCGGAATTATATGATGTTCTATGTCTCCCCAATCTTTATGGGGATATTCTGTCTGACCTTTGCGCAGGATTGATCGGGGGGCTTGGGATCGCTCCTGGGGCGAACTTAGGGAAAGATATCGCGGTGTTTGAAGCGATCCACGGGTCGGCTCCGAAATATACCGGGCAGAATAAAGTTAACCCTGTTGCCATGATATTGTCGGCGGTTTTGATGCTGGAATATTTGGGCGAGAAAGATGCCGCCAAGAAATTAGATAATGCCGTAGCTAAAGTTATTGCCGAAGGAAAATCTGTTACTTATGACTTAAAGCCGGATCGCAATGACAAGACAGCGGTGGGAACTTCACAAATGGCCGACGCGATTATTGCGGCGCTTTGAGCGGGATTTTTTCTTAGTTATCCGTTTCTTTTTAACTTTTTTGCTCCGTTTATATTTTTTCGGAGCGGACTTTTTTGCAACAATTTCCGGGACCTTTTCCCCGGTAAACCCCTCATAACAAACTTTTGTGACTTCGTTGATCAGTTTTCGGGCGTCTCTTTGTTTAGTAAAATCGCGGGTGAAAATTGATAGTATAAAATTCCCGTGTTTTGTATAAACGATCCCAACATCATTTAAAACTTTATCCAGGTTTCCTGTTTTATCGGCAACAACTGTTCCCGGAGGGACTCCGCGCCAAATTCCCCAATGGTAACGTTGGTTTTTCATGAATTTAAGCATCTCTTGTCGCGATTTATCCGAAAAACCCTGGGGGTGTTCTATCTGAAGTGTTAGGTACGCCATGTCGAGCGGTGATGTCAGGTTTATGCCCGGTTCAGGCCGTTCTTTGAGCATGGTCGAATCGGCGATCGTAGTGTTGTTTAGTCCAAGATGTTTTATATAAGTATTAATATTTTCCAGCCCAATTTCATCGACCGTCATTTTTGTTGCCGTATTGTCGGAGAGGCTGATCATCATCCGGATCAGATTCCGCATAGTGTAGCTGTTTCCCGGGCGCATCCATTGCAGGACGCCGGAGCCGCCGAGCCGGTCTTCTTTTCTGTAAGTAAGTTTCTTTTCGAGGTCGGCCTTTCCGGCATCTTGAAAATAATAGGCGGTCGCCATCACGGGGACCTTGGCGACCGAGGCGGCGGGGTACTCTGCGGAACCGTTAATATGAAAGAACGTATTTGAGTTTAAATCGATGAATGCGATCCCGATCTTTTTGCCGTAGGGAGCGGTTAGGCTATCAAGTTTTGTTTGGATCGTTTGCAATCTTTCGGGAGGAACGGCTTGTGATGGTAGAGAAATTATAGTTAAAAGTGTTAACAAGATTATGAAAGCAATTTTTTGCATAAAATGATTATAGCAAACCATCACAAAATACTGAACCTGCCTGCCGGCAGGCAGGTCCGAAATACTAAATACGAAACAAATTCGAATTACCCAAATTCAAATATTAAAAAGTTTAGATTATTTGTATTTTGATATTAGATATTGTTTAGTATTTCGAGTTTAGAATTTCGGATTTATTTGCAATTCAAGCATCACGGCGTTATAATTTGTGCGTCAAATAAGGATAAAGGAGCTAATATGCCAATTGTAAAGATCGGAATGTGGGCAGGACGGGATAAAGAGACAAAAGAAAAGCTTATCAAAAGTGTCACGAATGCTTTATGCGAAACGCTAAAATGCCCGCCGGAATCGGTGATCGTTGTGATCAATGATATTCCCAAAGATAATTGGGGTCAAAGCGGAAAACAAGGAGGCTAACCATGAGCGAATTATTTGCCAGGATAAATGCAGATCTATCAAAAGCTATGAAAGAAAAAAAAGAAGAGCGCCTATCGGTTTTGCGGATGATGAAAAGCAAGGTCTTGTATGTGAATGCCAGGGGAGACCTTCCTGACGCGGATATAGTAAAGATAATAAATAAGTATTCCAAAGAATTAAAAGAATCGATCGAAGAATTTACGAAGGTTGGAAGGCCGGCGGATGCCGCAAAATTTGCCAAAGAACTGGAGATCGTCAAAGAATACCTGCCAAAAGAACTATCTCCCGAAGAGATAAAAAAGATTGTCCAGCAGGTGGTTTCCGAGCTTGGAGCAACATCGATCAAAGAGATGGGAAATGTCATGAAAGCTGTTCAGGCGAAAGCCCCGGCGGCGGATGGGAAGGTTGTCAGCCAGTACGTTCGGGAATTGCTTAAATAATGGAGATCGTTTCTCTGATCCTAATTGGGGGAGTTGCCGGGGTGCTCAGCGGATTTCTCGGGATTGGCGGGGCAACGATCATTATTCCTTCTTTGATCTATTTCTTTAAAATGAATCAGCATCTGGCGCAAGGGACTTCGATCGCGGTCCTTCTTCTTCCGATCGGGATCTTGGCCGCAATGCGGTATTACCAGGCCGGGAACGTTGATATACGGTTTGCCGTATTTTTAGCCCTTGGTTTTGTGTTTGGCGGGTATTTTGGTGCGAACTTTGCGCATCTTGCGTCAGCGGAACTGTTAAGAAAGATCTTTGCCGTATACTTGATCGTGATTGCTGTTCAGCTTCTATTTTTTACTAAATAGTTTTATGCTTTCTTGACCAAAAATAGTTTCTGGCCGTATTCAACCGGCTTTCCATTCTGAGCCAAGACCTTGATTATCTTTCCTTTGACTTCGGCTTCGATCTCATTAAATAATTTCATAGCTTCGACGATACAGACGATCTTATTAGTATCGACGTTATCGCCGACATTGACAAAGGCTGGAGCTTCGGGCGAAGGGGAGGCGTAAAAAGTTCCGACCATCGGAGAGGTAATTGCGACAATATCATCTCCTTCTTCTTCCGTTGGTGCAACGGGAGCTAATTTTGCCGGGGTTACGTGCGAAGCAGCTGGTGCATGATGGATCGGGGTGGGGGCATGGGAGCTTGCGATCTGTCCCTTTTCCCTGCGAACTTCATATTTGACCCCATTTTCTTCTATTGATAGGCCGGAAATATCTTCATCTTTTACCGTTTGGATCAGCTTTTTAACAATTTCCCAATCTGCCATAGAATATCCTCCTTAAGCGCGACCTAGATATCGGCCTTCTTTGGTATCAACTTTTAGTAAATCCCCGACATTTACGAAAAACGGGACATTGATAACTACGCCGGTTTCCATGGTGGCCGGCTTGGTCCCTGAAACTGTATCCCCCTTAAAGCCCGGGGAGGTATCCGCTACTTTTAGTTCTACCGACAAAGGCAGGTTTACATCAATTACATCATCTTGGTAAAAAGAGAGTCCAATGATCTCTCCATCCTTTATGTATTTAGAGGCATCTCCAACCTTAGCTTTTGGAAGAGCTACCTGTTCGTAGGTGGTCTGATCCATAAAATGATATGCGTCGTCGTCCGCGTAGAGGAACTGCATCTGTTTATAATCGATATGCGCCGGTTCAACCCTTTCGCCAGGTTTGAAGGTTCTGTCGATGATGCTTCCGTTGCGGAGGTTTTTGAATTTGATCTTGATCCAGCTTTGCTGGGCAGAGCGCTGGTGGTGATAATCGATACAACGGAAAAGATCCTTCCCTATTTCGACCGTCATCCCTGCTTTTAATTCATTTATTGGTATCGCCATACTGTTTTTAGTATACCAACCTTGACGACCCATTTCAAGTAAAGTAAGATTTAACTATGTTCTTTATTCTTCTCGTTATTTGTTACTTTCTTGGTTCGATCCCTTTTGGCTTTATTATAGCAAAAATGTGGGGAGTGGATGTTCGGACCAGGGGTTCCGGCAATATCGGGGCGACCAATGTTTTAAGGACCGTTGGCGCCTTTCCGGGTGCTTTGGCCCTGATCCTGGATGTGTTAAAGGGAACAGGCGCGGTACTTTTAGCCAAATTATTTTTTGGTGATCCGGCTCTCATTATATTGTGCGGTTTGGCGGCGGTTTTAGGCCATTCCTTTTCGATCTTCCTTAAATTCAAAGGGGGAAAGAGCGTCGCAACGGGGATCGGCATCCTTCTGGGGATCGCTCCGGAAATATTTCTTTTTACGGTCTTAATTTTTATTATCTCTTTGCTCCTTTGCCGCTACGTTTCCGTTAGTTCCATAACCGCTTCGATCATTGCTGCTGTCTCGTTCTTTATACTTGGGAAACCGGTCGCTTATTCGGTCGTCGTTTCGCTAATTGCGGCTTTAATAATTCTAAGACATATCCCCAATGTTAAACGGGTGATCGCAGGGAATGAACCAAAAATTGGAGAAAAAAAATGAACAAGATCGGTGTTATCGGTGCAGGTGCTTGGGGAACAACGCTCTCGATCCTACTGGCACAAAACGGCCATGAAGTTGTGCTATGGTCCTTTGAAAAAGAGATAATTCCGGATATGCTTGAATACCGCGAGAATAGGAAATATCTTCCCGGTTTTCAGCTCTCTTCAAAGATCGAAATAACGACAGATGACGCAAAACTGGAAAATTCCGACTGCTATTTTTTTGTTGTTCCGACTCAATTCCTAAGGATGACGGCCAAACGGTTCTCGAAAATTATTGGGAAAGGAAAAATAATTGTTTCGGCGGGGAAGGGGGTAGAAAAAGAGACCCTTAAGCTTCCGCTTAATATCCTGGAAGACGAAATAAAAGAATGCGACTATTGCGTGTTATCGGGGCCAAACTTGTCTTCCGAGATCGCAAAAGGTTTGCCGGCGGCGGCGACAGTGGCATCAAAAAACTTGGATGCGGCAAAAACTATTCAAGCAATAATTATGCACGACCGTTTTCGCGTCTATACAAATGTTGATGTGATCGGTGTCCAGCTCGGCGGAGCGCTAAAAAACGTGATCGCGATCGCGGCCGGGATTTGCGACGGCTTAAAGCTTGGCGATAATGCGAAATCTGCAATGATCGTCCGCGGGATCGCGGAGATCTCGCGCATTGGCCAGGCGATGGGGGCCAGGCCCGAGACTTTTGCCGGATTATCGGGGATCGGAGATCTGATCACGACTTGTGAGAGCAAGCTATCGCGCAATCATTTTGTAGGAGAAGAGATCGCGGCGGGTAAAAAATTGCACGACATCCAAAAGGAGATGAAGGATATTGCGGAAGGGGTGCCTACGACGGCGGCTGCAAAAGAACTCGGTAAGAAACTAAAAGTAAGCATGCCGATCACGGAAGAGGTCCATAAAGTATTATTTGAAGGGAAAGATCCTTATGCCGCGGTCAGCGCGCTCATGACCCGCTCTGCGACTAGTGAATAACACCCGCTTTTTCTTCTGCGTGCCTCTTTTCCATATCAATTATCGGCGCATTTAATGTCTTCAGATATTCCGGGGTAACAATATGCGGCGTAACGAATACCAGGAGCTCGGTTTTTTCGGTGCTTGGCACGCTCTTTCTGAAGATCCCGCCAATGATCGGTATATCCATAAGGAAGGGGATCCCGTAATCGGTAATATTTTCTTTCTCATTTAATAATCCGCCGATAACAAAAGTTTGACCGTCAGCTACCAAGACTTCGTTCATGGTTTCAGTCGTGTTTTCTGTCGGAAGATCATTTGTTACGGAACCGGTGCTGATCTTTGGCGCAACTTTCATCCGAATATTCCCGTTGCGGGTGATGTTGGGAGTAAGGATCAGCGAGGTTCCAACCGATAAGAAATTGATGACCTGCGAAGTGTTGGTTTGGGAAGTTATCGTAGTTTTATATCCGAATTTTGAGCCGATCAAGATCGATGCTTCCTTATTATTTAAAGTGGTGATCCTTGGCGCGGCAACGAGGTTGACTTTCTTTTGCGTGGAAAGCGCCGATAAGTACGCTTCAAGACTCCCCGGCGTAAAGAAAGAGAGGGCATGGGCATAGAGGCCTTGTGCATCAGTCGCTGTATCCCTTCCGGCAAGGTTGGTGGTTTTTACGGAACTACCATTTCGACTATAAGATAGGTCAAGCCCAACAGACGTGTCATTTGTTCTTGAGATCTCTATTAGTTTTGCTTCCACAACAACCTGGGTCGGAGAAACATCGAGCTCATTGATCAATTTTTCGATCCGTAAGATGTAATCCGACGTTGTTTGGACCACGAGGGAGTTATTGTTATCGTCCGCGGAGACTGTGCTTCCCTGCGGCAGGATCGTCGTAAGCGTTGCCAGCAGGTCCGACGGTTTGGCGTTCATTAAAGCAAAATTGCGCAAAACTCTTTTGGTTGAAACATAAATTGTTCCATTATCCTCGAACCAGTCCAATCCTTTTGTGCGAAGGACCGATTCAAGGCCGGACTGGGGATCGATCCCCGAAAAAGTGATCGTGATCTTTCCTTTAACATCATCGGAAGTCGAGATATTCTTGCCGGTCGCTTTTGCAAAGACCTGCAGGGCGTTCTTTATGTCAGTATCTTTCAAATTAACATATAATTTACCGTTGGAAACGAAAACATTTTTATCATTACTGTTACTATTTGCGGCAAAAAGAATAGCGCCCGAGAAACAAAGCAAAAAAGCGACAAGCAACAGTTTTTTATTCAATTTATTTTACCCCCATTTTCAACACTTTTATCTGATTGGATTTGCTGGTCAGGATAACGCGGTTATTGAAGATCGCGGAAACGGTCCAGCCATTTATTTTTGATCCGGGCGGAAGCGTTTGTCCGGAAATAACTGCCATGCGCAGCTCTTCGTCGATTATGATCCCTTCAAGCCGCAGTTCGTTTTGAGCATAAGGTTGGGGGTTTTCAGGCATGCTTCCCGGCTGAACAAGTTCTTTTTTTACGACCGCTACACGGAACGAAAAAGGATCAGTTAGTTTTTTTTGCTTGCTTACATTTATTTCCTTTTTATCGAATTTTCCTTTCTCCATTTCTTTTCGGAGTGTTTTGGAGCGCTGAGCAATGTTTCCCATCTTTTTTATCAGAGAGGCGCTGAATTTTGGGACAACTAATTGTTGGTTTGAAATTGGGGAAGGGAATACGACGGGATAATACATATATACGACATATAGCATTGATCCGACAAATAAGATGAATATCGGTATAAAATTATTGATCTTTTTCATTTTCCCCTTTTATTCTACAACTTTAATAATAGGCTGTCAGCTGCATCTTAAGATTTAAGGGCGATTTTTTTTCTGCTCCAGAGGTGACTTCGATCAGGTCGACAACAATTATTGTCCTGAGTTTGTTCAAATTCGACAGAAAATTGTATAGTGCCTGGTAGCCTCCGGCGCAAGAAAGAGTTAGCAATAATTTTTTTTGCTTTGTGTCGACCAGTGGTTTGATCTGGACGATATCCAGGTCGGAAGTGACTAGAAGCTGCGTAAGTTCTTTTAGGGCGCTGACATTTTTTTGCTCATCGCTTAAAACCGTGTTCTCGAGCGGGACGGTTATTCTTTTTTCGTAGGTTTTTAAGAGGTTTAGTTTTAGTTCGGCGATCCTAATAGCCTCTTTCTCTTTCTTTATATTTCCGGTCAAGGTTGAAATTTGGTTCCAAGTCGGCATAAGCAGAAAATAGTAGAAGATCAAAAAGATAAGCAGGCTTATTACCACATAAAGCAGGTTTCTTTCCCGATCAGATAGCCTTAAAAGATCCATTCTTACTCCTTAATCTTTGCCGTGATCTCAAAATCGATCGCAGCTGTTTTGTAGTTTTCATTTTTCCCCGCCTGATTAAGCCTCACTTCATAAAGGATCGGCGAAAATGAAAGCGAGAGGGCGAATTGCGCCAAAATATTTTCAGCTGCGCCGCCTTTTTCAAACGCGGTCCCTTTTAGAAAAATATTTTTTAGGGAAAGAGTTAGCATATCGATCTTTATGTTCGCCGGGACAAGTCGGCTGACCTCGGCTAAAATAATAGGGAGCTCCTTCTGGGTTTTTCCATAGGCTTTTAGCATTTTTTTTCGGTTCTCTTCTTCCTGAACAGCTTTTTGGAAAACATCGAAATTGGCCAGAAGCGGGGCATATTCGTTCAGTTTTTGTGTGTTGAAATCGGATTGGTTTTTTAAGTGGACTGAATATAAGGAAAGAAGCGAATAGATAATAAGCAACACGGCTGCAACGGCCGGGAAAACAATATAAGGCTTTAATATGCGGCTGGTCAGTGTTTTCCAGTGATATTTTACATCATCGGGAAGAAGGTTTATCCTGCCCAGTCCGCTGGTTGCTGCCCCAAAAGCCGCGATCAGACGAGGATCCAGATCGGGGATCGGTTTTGGAGAGATTACCGGTATTCCAAGCGCTTCGCTAAGAAATTCCTTCAGGTTGGGGGTAAGGGCTCCTCCGCCGGTTAAAATGATCTTATTGATGGAGGCCTCTCCGGATTGTCCTTTGTAATATTCAAAGGTCCGGGATACTTCTGCCTGGATCTTTTCCAGCGCTGGCCTGACCATGGCTTGTAATTGTATGAAAGGTATTTTTGCCGGGTTAGAATAATTTTCCTCGGAAAGCGGGACTCCGCTTTCGATCTTCATTTTTTCCGCATCTTCAAGCGTTAATTCTATTTTTGATCCGTCATCGGCAACAAAAATACCTACCATTGCTTGGGAAATGTTCTCTCCGCCGATCTGCAGCTCGCGGTTAAATTCGAATTCTCCGCCGGAAAAGAAACTGATATTGGTGGTCCTCTTTCCCATGCAGATTATAGAGGTAATGTCTTTCTTTTCCTGCATTTCACCGGCAAACACTTCTTTAAAAACATCGGGGAGGACGCTGATCCCGGCGATGGTTAAGCCGGCGTTCTTTAATA
>JBAYJF010000058.1:0-9045 GCA_041665245.1 Candidatus Margulisiibacteriota bacterium
GCTCCTGCCTAAATACCGCGGGGCAGCGCCGATACAATGGGCGCTTAGTAATGGAGAGAAAGAGACCGGAATGACGATCTTTAAGCTTGTAAAAGAGCTTGACGCCGGCCCGGTCATTGCGCAAGAAAAAATACGGATCTTGGATGAAGATACGATGACAACCTTGCTTAAAAAGTTATTTTCTCTCGGAGGAGAAATGCTGCTGGCAACCCTGAAATTAATTGAAGACGGGAAAGCGCAGTATTTGCCGCAGGACGAAAAGCAGGCAACGTTTGCGCCGATCATTAGTAAGGAGATGGGAGTTGTGATTTGGGAGAAGAAGGCAGAGGAGATCAGTAATCTAATACGAGCGCTAAATCCGTGGCCGGGAGTGGCGACCTGTTATCGAGGGAAAAAGTTAAAAATGTTAAGAAGTCAAAAGGTGGAGGGCAGCGGGCGACCCGGGGAGATAATTAATATTTTAAAAGATCAAGGGATCGTTATTGCTGCCGGAGATGGAGCATTGTTGATCACTGAGGTTCAATTAGAGGGCGGAAAAGCTATGTCAGCTAAGGATTTCCTCGCTGGACACGACGTAAAAATCGGCGAAACCCTTCCAAATTAAGCAAAAAATAACCCGTTGACAGCACTAGCGGTGGTGTGATAAGTTTTCACTCCACCCTAGATGTGTTGTTTTGGGTGAGCTTGGAGAATTTAAATGAAATGTCCCTTTTGCGACAGTGTTGAAGACAAGGTTCTTGAGTCCCGCGAAGTGGATGATGGGTCCACTATCAGGCGGCGGAGAGAGTGTAATGGCTGCCGCGGAAGGTTCACTTCGTATGAAAGGATAGAAGAGCGCCCAATTATGGTAATAAAACGGGATGGAAGGCGTGAGCAGTTCGGCAGAAGCAAGGTCGTTAAAGGGATCTTGCATGCCTGCGAAAAAAGGCCGGTTTCAATGGATGCGATCGAGGGAGTTGTTGATGAAATTGAAAGAGAGCTGCATCGGGAAGCAGGGAGGGAAGTTTTAAGTTCGAAGATCGGAAGTCTGGTAATGGAGAAATTGCAGGAATTGGATAAAGTTGCATATATTCGGTTTGCGTCCGTTTACAGGAAGTTTGAAGATATCTCGGAATTTTTAAAGGAAGTAAAAGAATTGTCGGCAATATAGGAGGTGCAATCGTGGCAGATCAAATGTTAGAAGATAGGATGATGAAAAAGGATGATTCGACCGATTTAGCAATGTTTGTAAGGACGTCCAGTGAGAATATCGTCGGGTTTGACAGGGAGAAGATCGTGACCGCCCTTATCCGTGAAACGGGGATCGACAAACGGGTTGCGGAAAATATCGGGGAAGAAGTTGAAGCGCAGATCAAACACCTGCACATCAAGAATGTTACTTCTCCGCTTATCCGCGAACTGGTGGACGTAAAGCTGCTTGAATACGGGCTGGAAGACGCCCGCCGGCGGCATACCCGGCTTGGCTCTCCGCTCTATGATGTGAAAAATATTATTTTCAATCCGAACCGCGAGAATGCCAACGTACCGCATGGACCGGAAGCTACCAATTTAACGCTGGCGGAAAACATTAAAAAAGAATTTGCGCTCCTGTCGGTCTTTTCACAAGATATTGCCGATGCGCATATGATGGGAGACCTGCATCTGCATGACCTTGGGTTCATCGATCGGCCGTACTGCAGCGGACAATCTGTTGAATATGTAAAAAAATTCGGTCTTGATCTGCCAAATGCGCTTTCGATCGCTAAACCGGCAAAACATGCCGAAGTCTTGCTGGCGCAAATGGTTAAATTTTCTGCCGCACTGCAGGGAGTGTTTGCGGGTGCTATCGGATGGGATGCGGTCAATATCTTTTTTGCGCCGTTCCTGGTCGGCAAAACGGACGAAGAAATTGAACAGCTTGCCCAGATGATGATCTATGAATACAGCCAGCAAGCCGTAGCGCGCGGCGGGCAGGCGATCTTTTCCGACATCAATCTTTATTGGGAAATACCGAAACACTTTGAAAATGTGCCGGCTATGGGGCCTGGCGGAGAATATACCGGTAAAACTTACGGGGATTATATAAAAGAATCGCAGAAATTCGTTTGGGCGCTGTTTAATGTATATAAGAAAGGGGATGGATCCGGCCGGCCGTTCTTTTTCCCGAAACCGCTCGTCCATATGACGGAAAAGTTCTTTGTAACTCCGGGACATGATGAGTTTTTAACCCATATTTCCGAAGTTGCGGCAGAAATGGGGACGACCTACTTTGTTTTTGACCGGGGAGAGACCGCCAAGATCTCGGAATGCTGCCGGCTCTCTTTCAAGCTTGACCAATCCGACCTGGATGACGCGAAAGAGCCTTGGAGGATGCGCTATTCGGCGCTTCAGAACGTTACCCTTAACTTGCCGCGCCTTGCTCTAAGAAGCGGAAAAAGCGACAGTAAATTATTCGACTTGATCGAAGCGGGGCTGGAGATGGTCGCCAGAGCCCACGTCCAGAAAAAGTCGTTCATAGTCGATATTTTAGAAGCGGGCGCCAATGGTCCTTTATCAATGCTAGCCATGAAGCGGGATGGGAGCCCTTATCTTCGAATGTGGCGGGTAAGCTATCTGGTCGGCATCCTTGGCTTAAACGAGCTTGTCCAAGCCCATCTCGGGAAAGAACTGCATGAAGACGGGGCTGCGTTGAAATTCGGATTAAAAGTTATCTCTTTTATGAAAATAAAATGCGAAGAACTTTCCACAAAGTACGGGATGCATTTTGTTCTTGAACAGACGCCGGCAGAATCGACTTCGTATCGTTTCGCAAAGCTGGATATGGAGCAATATCCGGAAGAAGCCGGCAAGATCGTAAAAGGAAGCCTTAAGAAGGGAGAGATGTATTATACCAACTCGACCTATTTTAATGTTTCCCATCCGATGAATCCTGTCGATCGTGTTAAGGCGGAAGGGCTTTTCCATCCGCTGATAGATGCCGGCGCCCTTACCCATATTTGGCTGGGCGAGAGCCGCCCAAGCGGTGCATCGATCGCGAATTTTGTCAAAAAGACGTTCCAAAATACGCAAAATGCGCAGATCGCTTTTTCACCCGAATTTACTTCCTGTAATGATTGCGGGAAAATTGTTCGCGGGCTGCGGCATGACTGTCCAAATTGTAAATCTGAAAATACGGAAGGGATCACCCGGATCACGGGATATTTTTCAAGGATCTCCGGCTGGAATAAAGGCAAAATCGCCGAATTAAAGGATAGGTATAGGAGCAATGAATACTTTAACGGTTTACAATAGTACAGAGAAAAGGCAGGAAGAAGAAGCCACCGATCTTTGTGTTTTTGTCCGCACCTCGGCTGATGTTATTGTGGGGTGGAACCGGGACAAGATCATCGATGCTCTGGTCAAAGAGACCGGGCTAAAGACGGAGATCGCCATGATCATCGCGATCGAAGTCGAGAAGCAGATCCGCGCGATGGCGGTAAAAAACATCACAGCGCCGCTGGTCAGGGAGCTGGTCGATGTTAAACTGCTCGAATATGGGCTGGAAGATGCCAGAAGAAAACACACCCGGCTCGGAGTCCCGGTCTATGATGTAAACAAGATCATTTTTCATAAGAACAAGGAGAACTCAAATTCTCCGCATTCGCCGGAAGGGACCAATTTGACCCTGGCGGAAAATATTAAAAAGGAATATGCCCTGCTGAATGTTTTTTCCCTTCCCGTTGCTGACGCCCACATGAACGGGGAGATCCACCTGCACGACCTCGGGTTTATCGACCGTCCGTACTGCAGCGGCCAATCGATCGAGTTCGTTAAAAAATTTGGGTTAGATCTTCCCGATTCCAAATGGACGGAGAGCCCAGCGCAGGATGCGGACGAGCTTATTTCACAGATCGTCAAGTTTTCCGTGGCCTTGCACGGACACTTTGCCGGCGCGATCGGTTGGGATGCGGTGAATATATTTCTTGCTCCGTTTTTGGAAGGGCTTGAATACAGCCAAATTAAGAAGCTTGCCCGAAAATTGATCCTTGAATTTGCGACCGTAGCTGTTTCGCACGGCGGGCAAGGGCTATTCTCGGACCTGAATATTTATTGGGAGATCCCAAAACATTTTGAAACAGTGCCGGCCCTTGGAAAGGGGGCGCAGGCGACCGGAAAAACCTATTCGGATTATATGCCGCTGGCGCAGGCTTTTGCCAAGGCGATGTTTGAGGTCTATCTTGAGGGAGACGGCGCCGGGAGGCCTTTCTTTTTCCCTAAGCCATTGGTTCATATCACCGAAAAGTTCTTTCTTACCCCGGGGCATGAGGAGTTCCTTGAACTTATTTCAAAGGTTGCGGCGGAGAAGGGGAATACCTACTTTGTTTTTGACCGCGGTGAAACGGCAAAGATCTCGGAATGCTGCCGGCTGTCATTTAAACTGGAATATTCCGACCTGCAGGACGCCAAAGAGCCCTGGAGAATGCGCTATTCGGCGATCCAGAATGTTACCGTTAATCTGCCGCGCATTTCTTACGTTGCCAAAGGGGACGACGCCGAACTATTTAAACAGATAGAGGCAAAACTTGAAGTTGCCGCGCTTGCCCATAAAGAAAAAAGGAGATTTATCGAGCTCTTATTAAAGGAAGGTGCTTCCGGGCCTTTAGCCATGCTGGCGGAAAAAAGGGACGGAGAGAGCTATCTTCGCTTGCGCAGGGTTACGCATCTTATCGGGATCCTGGGATTGAATGAGCTGGTACAATTTCATACCGGCAAGGAATTGCATGAAGATGCGCAGGCCATGCGCTTTGGGCTTAAGGTCATTTCATTTATGAAATTAAAATGCGAAGCGCTTTCGGAAAAATACGATATTCATCTGGTGCTAGAGCAAACTCCGGCGGAATCAACCGCTTATCGCTTTGCAAGGCTGGACTTGGAGCATTTCCCAAAAGAAACCAAAAGCGTGATAAAAGGTAAGTTGGAAACAAATGAAATTTATTACACGAATTCTACTTATTTTAACGGCTCCGTTCCGATGAGCCCGATAGATAAGGTAAAACAGGAAGGGCTTTTTCATCCGTTGATCGATGCCGGAGCACTAACGCATCTTTGGCTGGGTGAAGCCAATCCGAGCGCCGCATCAATTGCAAATTTTGTGGTGAAAGTTTTCAAGAATACCCAGAACGGGCAGATCGCTTTTTCGCCGGAATTTACATCCTGCATAGATTGCGGGAAGACCGTGCGCGGGTTGGTCGAAAAATGCCCGAGCTGCAGCTCGGAAAATATCGAAGGGATCACGCGGATCACGGGTTACTTTTCAAAGATCCCTGGATGGAATAAAGGGAAGATCGCGGAGCTTCGTGAAAGATATCGATCGGCTGAATTTTAATTAAGGGGGATTAGATAACATGGAAGAGCAAATTGAAGTAAAAGTATTCGGAAAACCGGGCTGTGAATTTTGTAAAACGACGGTTAAAAAGTTTGAAACATTCCTGGGGAGATGGAGCATCACGGAAGACGCCGTTAAACTTTCCTTTTTTGATATGGAGACCGTTGATGGGATGGCGGAGGGTGCTTTTTACGGAGTGGTAAAAATCCCTTCAACTGTAATTGAAAAACGGGCGGATGTTCTGGCTCGCTGGGATGGAAAAGTTCCTTTGTCGGAAGAGTTCAAGGAGTTTTTTGAAGACAAATCCGCACCGGTAAAAATAGAAATTAACTAGATCTTTGGCCTTAACACGATCGCGTTGCTGACCCCTGCTTCATAGCCGGTGACAGGGATATTCAGTAATTTGTCTTTTGCCCACATCGTGGAGGAGCTTCCCCCGTCCAGATTCATGGCGTCGTAGGCGCCAAGCTTCCGCATTAGTCCGGCCAACTCTTCGAGCGTCATGCCGAGGCTGCTATTATCGTTCCTAAGCTTTTTTTTGCGGGGTCTGCCGTCAACGGCGGCGATCAATATGCTTCCATCGCGGGTGATGCCGATCGCGGTCCTGGCCGCTCTGGCAGAGCCGACATCCGCTTTAAATCTTTCTTCATGTTTTGATACATAGATCGATCCTTGTTTGACAAGGCGCGGGCCGCCGGAAACAATATGGGTCACTCCATTAGGGGAGGTGGCAAACGGGACAATATTGATCTTAAGGTCCAAGGGTTCGCCAACTTTTATATTGTCAGAGACAAATTGGCTTTCTGTCCCGATAAAAGAGATCACGTAACCATCCTGGGGGATATTTGAATTACCGGCCTTGATCTCTTTTACTATCCCCTTGGAAACGATCAATTCGATCCCGTTTGTGGCTGTTCCGGTTTTTTTTCCCCAGAGCGGGGTATAAAGAATTATGGAATTATTGTCCCGGCTTTGATTGATCCCGGTTATTTTATAACATACTTGGTTTATGGTTAAAAAGTAGCAATCTAATGTGATATTGTCGATATAAGCTTTTTGATCGTCAGAAATAAGAAAGGCTGTCCGGCCATAGATCGGCGAAGAAACCATTTCTTTATCGATGAGAAGGGTCCCCAGCGGCCGTCCGCTGTATGAAAAGAAGCTTCCGTTCACGGCCGCCACAGCTCCTTCATCTTCGGCTATGGCGCTTACCCTTGCCCGATAGAAACTTTTTGCGGTGTCACTTCCCTTCCACGGATTCAATATGCTGATAAACGATTCCAGGACGCTCGGCTTTTTCTTTTTGGCAAGCGCCGGCGCAATATCGACTTTGGAAAGGTCGATCTTTAGGATATGTGAATAGATCTTCCCGTTTTTCGTGACATTTACAACTTCCAGGCGTTCGAGCCCGTCAATTACATTGCCGCTCGAGCTAATATTTGTATATTCTCGGTCAAAATCAACGACCAGCCGATCAGGAGAAATTAACTGAACTATTTTATACGGGACTTTATCTTCAAAGGAGATCGTGGCTCGCAAGCCGCTGTCTTCTCTCTCGAGTTCCGCATAATTCACCAAATTGGTATTGAAAGCGGTATAAGTTTCAATTTTTGAACCGGCAGCTGCATTGGGAAAAGTGATGACTAGTTTATTTTCGCCTTCGGCGGATGAAAAAGAATAATCAAAACGAGAATTAAAATCAAAGGTTATCCGGAGTTTGTTGGAAAGCTTCCCAAGACGGATCTTTTCAAGGGTAATCGGCTTTGCGCCGGCTGAAAGCGAAAAGAAATAAATCACAGCAATGATCAATAATATGGTTTTCTTCATGATCGATATAAATAGAGCCTAGTAGTATTATAAACAGGCTATGCATGATGTCAAGAAAAGGGCTGAATGAGGGGGTTAGCTTGATTGCGAAGCGTAATAGTCTTTGATGATCTTTTTGTCTCGAACGACCACGACCGGTTTTCCTTTCGAGGTTTTAATGACCAATTTTTCCGGCGAGGCATCGATGTTTCCAATTCCGGAATCATTCCTTGAAGAATGGGCCAGGTAATTAATCGTAAGCATTTTGAGGATCTCGGGATTTAATTTATCCCCGATAAACACTTTTGGCTCAACAACGAATTCAGAATGTTTTGCGGCAATCACGGAAGCATTTCCGCTTTTGCGCCAAAGCTCTTTAATATATTCTTCTAATTTTTCGAGGGCGCTTTTTTCATTAGGCATTGGCTGTTTCTCCTATGCTAGCTAACATTCTTTGTTCTTTAATGGCTTCTCGTACAAGATTTGATAACTTTGGATCATAGGACAAAATATGCAATGCCGCCAAAGATGGGCCAGTTTGTTTTATCCCGGATAATGCCGGTTTTTCTGCCGGAATATCTGCGCGATTAAAGCTTAACGCTTGCGGTGTTATAGGTTTTGATTCTTGTGCTTCCGGTGCAGGATCATTTGTTACTAAATTTCTTACCGAAGCATCATTTATTTCACGGTGTGGGTCTGAGGTCTTTTTAGTTACATTTATTAATGCGAGCAAGTTTTCTTCTGTTAATTCCCGACCGATCTTTCCCTGGACAAGAGCTTGTTTAATAACTAAAGCCAATTGAGGGAGTTCATTCGGTTTGATCCCGAATTTCGCAAGTTTATTGATCAGCTTTTTTGCCAGTTCAGCTGGCGTAAGAGTTCGGTCGTCCGAAGAAACAAGCTGTTCTCCGCCGATAGAAAGCGCGGAAAGAATAGCCAATGTTTCTGCCGGCGTTAAACCTACCGGTTTAGCCTGATTTTTTCCAGCCTGTTGTATTGCACCAATATCTGACATAAGTTATTTTTTCTCCCTTTACACTGTTATTATCGTAATTAGGGGGCAAAAACTTGCATGGGGGAAGTGGTATAATAGGGCATGTCGAAAACAGGCCAAAAATTTGAAGAATTTGTCAAAATCGTCAAAAGACTGCGCAAAGAATGTCCCTGGGACAGGGAGCAGACCTTTGAGACCCTCAAGCCTTACCTGGTTGAAGAGGTCTATGAAGCCATGCAGGCAATAGATGATAAAGATGACAAACGGCTGGCGGAAGAGCTCGGCGATATGCTCCTGCATGTTGTAATGCTGGCGGTGTTTGGGGAGCAGAAAAAGAGCTTTGATATCGGCGATGTTATCGATTCGATCAGCGCCAAGATGGTTCGCCGCCATCCACATGTCTTTGGTAAAGGGAAGGCGAAGGATAAGGAACAGGTGTGGAGGAAGTGGGAGGAGATAAAGCGGGAGGAGAAGGGACGAGAAAGGAATAGAAGGGATAAGAAGGGAATGCTTGAGACGATCCCAAAGTCACTGCCGGCTCTTTACCGGGCGGAAAAAGTCCAAAAACGGGCGGCCAGAGTCGGGTTTGATTGGGACAAAGTCGCCGGAGCATGGTCAAAAGTGCATGAGGAGTTAGACGAAGTTCATGAATTAATAGGTCCAAAGGCCCACAGACCAGATCCCAAAAGAATAAAAGAAGAGATCGGGGATCTGCTGTTTTCGATCGTTAATGTGACAAGAAAATTGGGGCTCGATGCGGAAGAAACGCTGCAGGAAGCGAATGTTAAATTTATGCGCCGCTTCTCGCAAATTGAAAAAAAGTTGATGGGAAAAAAGATGACGATCGAACAAATGGATCTCCTCTGGAAAAAGATCAAAAAAGCCGAGAAATAATTCCTCA
>JBAYJF010000059.1:0-8875 GCA_041665245.1 Candidatus Margulisiibacteriota bacterium
AATAAATGAATTTGAAAAGAAAGGAAAGTCAGTTCTTTTATATTTCTCTTCCGCACCCGTTGTTCCCGAAAGTATTGATCAAGAACAATATGAAAAGCTTATAAAATTCAAAGAGGAATGCAAAGGTAAAGGGCTAATTAATCAATATGAATCAATAGGTGCTTTTCGGGAAAACTTGTCGGGGCACTTAACATCGACTATTGCTCGTATTCATTTAGATCCAAAAACTCATTCACCTATTGGTGAAATAAAAAAAGTAGATAAGAAAAGGGGAGAAATAAATTCTTTCCTGTCTCAATATGAATTATTTTTGCGCCGTTTAGAGGCCGAATGGGTAGCGGAAAAAGATAGCGTTCCAATGAGTCTCGATGGGGCAAAATACTTATTAAGCAGAACCTTTGATAATCTTATTGACTTAAGAAGTCAAATTATTTTTGATAATGGTCCTGGTTTGTTAGATTTGTTGGCTGAAGCGACAAAACAATTGAAGATTATTCAGCAACATCAGGTTTATCTAGATGGGGGTAATTCGTACAGAAAGTTTTGGGAAAAAGGGGATAGTATTATAGCAATGCTAAAAAAGGTGCCAGAAATAATTAAATCAACATCTAATCAATAACGTAATCAATAAACTTTTTCCGTCCTCCCGCGGTATTCCCGGTACTCCCAAATCTGCGTAAAAAATGGGAAATGTGTTATCTATAAACAAGCAGCCGAGGTGCCAATTATCTTTCTTCAGGTTCCCCGCCAGAGGCGGGTCCGCCTAAGGCGGAAAATCCTGCCCCCGCTATTTTCTCCTCTTTTTAGTTAATCCAAAAATACTTTACAATCGAGTGAAATTTTCCAAAAATGCCTCCGATAACGTATTGGAGACAAATCAAGATAATGTTAAAAGAATTTAGATGTAAATTTTGCCACCGCCTGCTTGCTAAAGTAGCCGAGGGGAGCAAGGTTGAGGTTAAATGCCCAAAATGCAAGACCTTGAACTTATTCCAGGATGAAACGGTAATAGTTTACGATATCCCGGAGAACAACGTTACCAAAAAGATCATCGAACGCGGTATAGTTCAATACGAAATAACCACTAACTAATTCAGATCAAGCCTTCTTTGGATTGAATCCCGCCATGCCGATATATTTCGCTTTTGAACCGAGCAGTTCTTCTATTCTTAATAGCTGATTATATTTGCAAACCCGCTCTGATCTTGCCGGAGCGCCGGTCTTGATCTGTCCTGAATTTGTGGCAACCGCAAGGTCGGCGATAGTAGAATCCTCAGTCTCGCCGCTCCGATGAGAGGTCATAAAGGTATAGCCTGCATCCTTGGCGATCTCCATCGCTAAGAGCGTTTCTGACAATGTTCCGATCTGGTTCAGTTTGATCAGAATTGAATTTCCGCATTTGGCCTTGATCCCTTTTTTGAGGATCTCGGGATTGGTAACAAAAAGATCGTCGCCAACCAGCTGGATCTTATCCCCTAGGCGTTTGGTGAGCAGCTTCCAACCGTCCCAATCTTTTTCGCTGCAGCCGTCTTCGATCGAAATGATCGGATATTTCTTGACCCATTCTTCATATAGACCGACCATTTCTTCCGGGGAGAGCTCGCGCCCTTCGCTCTTCAGGATATATTTCCCGTCTTTAAAGAACTCGCTGGCGGCCGGATCAAGAGCGATACAAACATCTTTTCCCGGCGTATAGCCCGCTTTTTCGATCGCTTCCATGATAACTTCGATCGCTTCTTCGTTCTTAGAAAGCTTCGGTGCAAATCCGCCTTCATCTCCTACGGCAGTAGAATATCCGCGATCTTTCAATACTTTTTTAAGGGTCTGATAAACTTCGGCTCCGATGCGCAGCGCTTCTTCGAAGCTCTTTGCTCCGACAGGGGAGATCATGAACTCCTGGCATTCATAGTTCCAGCCGGCATGAGCGCCGCCGTTCATGACGTTCATATTGGGAACAGGAAGGATGCAGGCATTTTCGCCGCCAATATATTTAAAAAGCGGGATCCCGTAAGAAATTGAAGCGGCTCTGGCAACTGCCAATGAAACTCCCAATAAAGCGTTTGCGCCAAGTTTGCTTTTAAACGGCGTGCCGTCGAGTTCGAGCATTAAATTATCGATCTTTAGTTGCTGGTGGGCGGCCATGCCGATAAGTTTCGGCGCGATCAATTCATTTATGTTTTTGACCGCGGTATAGACCCCTTTTCCGAAATAGCGCTTGTCGTCTTTGTCGCGCAGCTCTAACGCTTCGTTCTCTCCGGTAGATGCTCCGGATGGAACGGCCGCTCTTCCAAGTGTTCCGTCCTTTAAGGTTACGTCGACTTCAACGGTCGGGTTCCCCCTTGAATCCATGATCTGGCGGGCATGGACCGTTTCGATCCTTGCTCCGGCCTTTGCTCTGTCTCCGATAAAAAAATATTCTTCCGCTAAACGTACCATAATAATTAATCCCCTTTCTAAAATAAAAAAAGCGGGAGACGAGGCTCGAACTCGCGACCCTCACCTTGGCAAGGTGATGCTCTACCAACTGAGCTACTCCCGCCTACGCTTCGCTTCGGCGGGCAGGCCCGCATAAGCAAAACTATATCAATATGATTATAACATGAGAAGAAAAAATGTTGAAGTTGGGGTATAATCGTAATAATGGTAACTCCAGTTTATCTATGTATTTTGGATGGTTTTGCGATCGGAGAGAACAGCAAGCTAAATGCGATCTTTGATGCGATCGAAGATAACAAAGCCCCATTTATTACGGACCTGGTAAAAAACCACAAATACTCATTATTAGAATGCTCTGGGATCTCTGTCGGCCTTCCGGAAGGGACGATGGGAAATTCGGAAGTTAATCACCTTAATATGGGAGCCGGACGGATCGTTTATCAGTCAATAGAAAGAATAAACGTTGCCATTGAAGACGGAACTTTTTTTACGAATGAAGCGCTGACCGCGGCAGTAAATAATGCTAAGCACAATGCCTCGGCCTTGCATTTAATGGGGATATTACAAGGCCATGGCGGAACTGTCCATGGAAGCATTAAACATATTTTTGCACTGCTTGAGATGGCAAAGAAAGCTGAACTAAACACGGTGTATATTCACCTCTTTACCGATGGACGCGACACAAATCCGAAAGCGGCCGGTGAAGTTTATCTTAAAATGCTCGAAGATAAAATTGCCGAGCTTGGGATGACGGAAAAAGTTAAGATCGCAACGATCATGGGGCGTGAATTGGCGATGGACCGCGACACTTCCTGGGATAAGACCTTGCTAGCGATGAAGGCGTTAATTGCTGGGGTAGGAGAATTTAAAGCTTTAACCGCACGGGAGGCGATCGAGAACTCTTATGCCCGTGGGCAGGCCGATGAATTCATTCGTCCTACGATCGTTAGCGGCTATACGGGGATGGGGCCGGTAGATTCCATCATTTATTTTAATTACCGCCAGGATCGAACGATCCAGCTGACGGTCGGATTTTGTGAGAAAGACAAAAAGTTTTTTGATTACAAAAAAGGGACGAAGCCGATCGATGACGATGTCTATAAACAAATATTGGCATTGCAGGATAGGATCAGTAGCAAGGTTTTTGTCGCTATGACCGAATATTATTCGGGGCTAAATGGCTTGACCGCCTTTCCGGAAAAAGAGATCCCGGAAACGGTCGGAGAGATTGTTTCCAAAGCTGGCTTAAAGCAATTAAGATTGGCCGGGCCGGAAAAGTTCGCCCATGTTACCGGCTGGTTCTCCGGCCGAAAGACCGATCCTTTTCCGGGGGAAGACCGGCATTTGGCGCAGGATATTTCTCTAAAGCAGAGGACGGAAAATGGGAAGCGCTACGATTTAGTCCCGGAGATGACCGCCTATCTTGAAACGGAATTTGCGCTGGGAGCGATCGAACGGGGAGTCTATTCATTAATAGTACACAACTTCCAGAACGGAGATATGGTTGGGCATACGGGGAATTTGGACGCGGCTGAAGCGGCGATCGGACATGTTTCAAAATGCCTTGAAAAATTATTCCCGGCTTTTGTTAAGCAGGGCGGAATTTTTATTATAACGGCCGATCATGGAAATGCGGACGAGATGCTGATCAAGAAAGGAAATGAGATGGTCGTGAGTACCCAGCATTCCCTTAATCCAGTCCCGTTCTGGGTGATCGGGAAAGATATTAAACTCCTCGAAAAAGGGATCATTCCTGATGTTGGAGTAACTGTTCTAGACTTGATGGGTTTACCCAAGTCGAAACTGATGACCGCGAAGACGCTAATTGCCTGAAATTTTCCTCTAGTTAGTACGAGAAAAACATAGAACACCTCGAAAATATTTGAAAGGAGAAATAATGAGCACAGTTAGAGAATCTACATTGATCAATAGCCAAATGTTACGGTATTTGAAGGAAAGAAATTTAAGATTAGGAGTTTTGCATGCCGGAGGCCCTGCTCCGGGAGGAAATAAAGTTATTTATGCCGCTGCGCAGCGAGCGAGAGATCACGGGATCGAAATGATCGGGTTTCAAAATGGGTACCAGTATTTACTGAAAGGCGAGGCCGCTGCCAGGGCGCATCTGCAGGAGATCGGAAGGGAGCAATTGAGGTATCTACGCGACCAAAATGCGCTTGTGATCGGAACGTCAAGGGCCAATCCAGGCAAATCAATTGTAACTTTGGATGATCTGTCTGACCCGACAAAATCAGCGCCTCTGCAAAAAGTTCTGGATGTCTTTGAAGCCCTAAGGATCGGAGCCTTGGTCTCGGTTGGCGGCGACGATACGATGCGCTCAGCCTATCTTCTTCAATTGTATTTAAATAATCTGGTTGCTAAGGGGGTCTCACCTCAATTTCAAGGGGTAGTGCATGTCCCTAAAACGATAGATAAGGATTATCGCGGGATCGATTTTACTTTTGGATTTATGACTGCGGCAGCCAAGATCGCTGGCGATATTAAGAATTTGCATGATGACGCAAAAGCTACAGGGATCGAAGACAAACCGGTCTATCATGTTGTTGAGGTGATGGGACGAGATACCGGCTGGGTCTCTGCGGCGGCGGGTATTGGCGGAGAAGCGAGCTTAACTTTAGTGCCGGAAACTTACCGAGGAAGAACCAATTTGACGGTTGATGAACTTGCCGAAGAATGCGTTTCTTTAGTTTTGCATCGCATCGGGATCGGAAAACCTTACGGAGTAATTATTCTTGGGGAAGGAATAGGGGAATTGATAAATGTTGAAGTAGGGACCGAAGAACATGGCCATGCGAAGCTGGACGAGGTTGATCTGGCGCAGAGAGTAACCACGGCGCTTGGGGCAAAATTGAAAGAAAAAGGGATCCCGGATTCAAAGATCCATCATCATAAAAGAGGGTACGATGCCAGACAGATCGACCCATCGTTTTTTGATACTTTGTTGGGTTTTGCGCTTGGCTGTGGCGCAGCGAATGCGATATTAAGGGGAGAATTTGGAAAAATGGTTTCGATAGAAGGTGTTTTCACTCCAAAGCTTATTCCTTTTGAAGCTCTTTTTGATCCATCTACGCTGCGTGCGGAAAAATGGTACATGATCCCTGATGAAGGCCTGTACCAATTGATGCGGGCGATGGAGCATCCAATAGGTGTTGGGCTGGGGTAAAAATATTAATAGAAAAAGTGAAATTTAATAAAATAGCTGTCGAAAGTAATATAGGAAATATTTTTTACTAAACAAAGGGAGGAACAGTTTATGGTAGTAACAGGAGCGAGAACGATTCGATTTGGAATTCGAGGGATCGGGGGAGAGATAGGGGATACCGTTATTAGAGCTTATATGGCGATGAAGCGGGGAAGGTTTGAAGCGGCAAAAGCGACCATGGGCGGATCACTTACCGCTTTTATAAGAGAAAAAAAGAACTGTGAATCGCTAAATGAAAACATACGCGCAGATAGGTCTTATGCAAAATTAAGAGGAAGTGGGACGCTGACCGATAACACGGCTTCTTCCTACGATTATGCCGGCGTTGTCAGCGAGGTTCAGTTTGATGAAATAAATCGAGGCAGATTGTTGGTTGTTGGGGCTGACGGCAGACAACTCCCGATCGATTACAAAGTTATCCCGGAATCAAACCGGGGCGTCCCAGAGTTTAATGAGATTGACCTTTTACTTGAAGCTACCGGAGTTGGGGTTAAAGATTTAAAGAAAACCCCCGAACAAGATCCCAATTTTTATGATGAATATCCCGGATTAACAGTTTTATTTTCTTGCCCAGTGAAAACTGTTAAAGGGATCCCCCACCTGTTAGCCGGATTATCGCTTGCCACTCCCGGTAAAATGAATGCAACCGGTTCATGTACGACACATGCAGGGGTTGATGTGATCCGGACCATTCGGGAAGGAATCATTTCCAAAATGGGTTTAACTGAAGAAGATGTAATAATTGATGGTGGCTTGCTGGATACGACCCATTCCTTGACCCCGGGCGATAACAATAATTTGGAGCTCTATGATGGTTCATATCTACCGCAGACGACCGGCTTCGGAAGCGCCGCTGCGACGGTTTACCCTGTCCCGGGAATTGGCAAGATCAAAGCTGCTACCGGAAGATACTATTCATTTCATGAAAAAGATGGCGTCCATGCTAATGGAGTATCGATCTATTCTCTTTCAATGGTAGTTTCAGTTAAAAAAGGATCGGGCGTTGAAGTTACCCAGCAGTTGATTAATGAAGCCCTAAAAGCGGCAGCGGCTGATCCTGAAGGTAGAAAACACATTGGGATATTAAGCGATAAGTTTGTTCTTGATAATAACAAGAAGACTGCGATGATGTCCGGGCTTTCTCTTTGCGGAATGTCGCCAACGGTCATTCTTCCTTTAGGGAATAATGTTGAAGTTGTAAAAACAGAGGCGACATTGGTTAGGGGTGGCTTTGAATTCGACCAATATACAGTTACAATCAAGAATGCTGGTTATGATAATAGATGGGGATTTACAGTGGATTTGATGCAAGAGACAAATTTGGTTACACAAGCCCGGTTTGGCGTTGAGCTGATCCCAGGGTTTCATCATCAAGATGATATTGGCGACAGGCTGGCTTTTGTTAATTCTGCCCCTGGACAAGATATGTTTGCAAGAGCTTTGGAGCTAACAGGTGGGAATCTTTTGATGAACTTGGCGGGGTATTCTTCGTAATTAGCTAAAAATTCTGTTCATAATTAATTAACGGGCCGGGAGTAAATTCCTGGTCCGTTTTTTTTTGACTTATGTTGTGGAGAAAAAGCCGATCTTTGCCAGCAGTTCCCAGGCAGGAGAGGGGATAAGCCTAAAGTTTTTTGTGGGGTCGCGTTTTATGCCGGAAGACGAAATTCCTTTGGAATCGCTATATGTAAGGTAGATCATTTCCCAATTCCTGGGGAGTTCGACTTTTTTTGCCTGGATCGGGAGATCGTTCCTAATTGTTACGGCGATTTTGAGCGGAATTTCTTCGGGAGGCACTCCGATAATTTGGCAATATTCCAGCAGGCAGTTTACGGCCCCGAGATGCGTATCGGCCCCGGATAAATAGTAGATCGACGGCCTTGCTGCACGGTTGAGAAGGTAGAGCTCGATCGCAAGGTCGGTATTTCCCGCTAAAGGCTTTTCTAAGCCTAATCTTGAATAACGGAGGAGAGGCCAGAAAGCTGAAAGGATGCTCTCCGATGCCTGGTGGCGGACTGCTTCTGGGCTTTTATCCGGTTTATAAGTTGGGTAATTGGGCATATCCCCGCCGGGGGTAAAAATTACTGCATCCAAATTTAGTTCATCCACTGCTGCCAGGGATGCCAAAATATGTCCCCAATGCAAAAAATCAAAAGTTCCGCCCAGGACCGCGATATTAGGACTTGAACCAGGTTGGGGAGCAGGATCAGAAAGCGAAAGAGCCAGCGCAACATTTGGCAGGATTTGTCTCTGCATTACTTTGCGCAGAATACTTTTTGTTAAGCGATCGAACTCACTCTGAACAAATTGAAGCGCGTCGGAAACTTGCGAAGACGGGTCGGATGTGGTCCGTATAGAATGTGAGAGCGGTCCAGAGGGAATAAGTCGCGACGGAGAAGCCGGGGGCGCGCCGAAGGTTGCTTCTCTCAAAGCTGAAAAAGAGCTCATTGGAACATTGACGTTTCCTTCAATTCCCATGCAAAAACGGGTTTGCGGCAAACCTTTTTTTGGATGAGGAAAGGCATGAAAGTCATCGCCGCCTGTTTCTAGGATTGGCCGACCATTTTTTTCCTGCAGCTGGGTCGCGATGGATCGCATCAAAACAACGTCTTCCGGAGCAGCTCGGCCGTGCTCCACTTCTACTCCGTCGATACCGCTCGATAAAAATAATTCAAACTTTTCAGCCTTGGTCCTATAAGGATGCGCCCAGACTGCAACTCCCCCGGCGGCGTGAAGGATCTCTACAGCTTCCCTTGGTTTTCCTAGTTTGTGGCCGCGGATACTTTGGAAGGCGGGGCTGTCAAGGCGAACCTGATTAATAAATCTTACTAAAGAGATCATATCTTTTGTCCCCGGGTATTTTTCCAGGATATATTCTGCGACGCTATAAGGGAGAAGGGGATTCCCCGGATGGCTATTTAGATATTCTGCTGTGTTTAGATCATACCCGTGTTTTTTTAATAGATCGAATAATACGGCGAGCTTAACAACGTTTGCCCGGCGCACTCCATCCAGGAATTCAACCAGGGTGCGATTAAGCGGATCAAATCCATACCCCAATATGTCGCCATGAACGGTTGATATTTCTATGCCGGAAATAGTCTCGATCCCTGTCAGTTTTGAAGCGGCCTTTGCTTCATCAAGGCCAAAGATCGTATCATGATCGCATATTACCAGGGCCTTAACGCCTAAAAACTTTGCCGCAAAAAACAGATCTCT
>JBAYJF010000060.1:0-8757 GCA_041665245.1 Candidatus Margulisiibacteriota bacterium
CGATCCAAAAAGAAGTCGACAAAATGCATATTGTCGAGTTAAAAGAAGATATTTCGGCATCCGAGATCAGGGAAAGATTAAAGACAGGGAGAGCGGTTGGAAGATATTTGCCGCTAAAAGTTGAAAAGTTTATCAAGCGCCACAAATTGTATCAATAGAAGGAGAAAATATGGCAATTATTCCTAATGCAAAAAAGATCGAGTTATGCGACGGGATCAGGGTGTTAAAAGAAGAAATTCCTTCGGTCCGATCGGTCGCCTTTGGGATCATGGTCGGTGCGGGCTCCGGAACAGAAACCGATAAAGAGGCCGGCATTTCACATTATATTGAGCACATGACTTTTAAAGGGACGCCGAAAAGGACCGCCTTTGAGATCGCGCATGCCCTTGATTCTGTCGGCGGCAAGATCAATGCCTACACCAGCAAAGAAGTAACATTATATTACGCGGTGGTGCTGGACAAACACGTTGGCGTTGCAGTAGATGTTATTTGCGATATGTTCTTGGATTCGCTCTATGACCCAAAAGAGATGGAGACCGAAAAAGGGGTCGTCCTTGAAGAGATAAAAATGTATGAAGATACTCCAGATGAATTGATCCATGATCTTTTTGCCGAACAGATCCTGCACGGACATTCTCTCGGAAAACCGACGATCGGTTTTGCCGAAAATATCAAAGCGGTAAAAAGAGAAGATATAGTTAACTACCGCAAAAGGCTCTATTCTCCAAAAAATGTCATCATCTCGATCGCCGGAGCGATCCCAGCCGGGATAGAAGATAAATTTACTCCGTATTTCAGTGATTTTCATGGTGAGAGCGTGAATTTGACCCAGTTGCAGCCGACTATTAAGGGATCATTGAAACTAAAACACAAGAAAACAGAACAGACGCATATGTGTTTGGGGGCAAAGGGGCCGTCCCAGCAAAGCGAAGACCGTTATGCCTTTGCGATCATGGATAATATTTTAGGCGGGAGCATGAGCTCGCGTCTTTTTCAGGAAGTGCGCGAAAAGCGGGGGTTGGTTTATGCAATTTATGCAACCGCTTCGCCATTTCGGGATTTTGGGATCTCCTATGTATATGCCGGGACAAGCAAAGAAAATCTAAAACAGGTAATTGATCTTACCCTTGAACAATATACAAAAATTAAAAAGGAAGGGCTTACGCCGAAGGAGATCGAGAAAGCTAAAGAATATATGAAGGGGACAATGGTCTTGGGTCTTGAATCGACCTCGGCTAGAATGTCATGGATGGCAAAATCGGAATTTTATTATAATAAAATTGTAACGGTCGACGAAGAATTTGCCAAGATCGACAAGGTTACTCAAGATGATATCGTCAGAGTTGCCAATGAATATATAAAAAATGAATATTTAACTTTAACCGTCATTGGTGACATTGATGAATTGCCGGTAAAGGAAATAAAATGTTAAAAGCGCAAGTTAAGGTTTTGCCGCATGGAAAAGGAAATCCACTTCCAAAATATATGTCGGCATTTGCAGCCGGAATGGATCTTTATGCGGCGGTCAGCGATGAGACAATAATTAAGCCTGGAGAATGGAAGCTCGTGCCGACTGGTCTTGCCATGGCGCTGCCGGAAGGCTATGAGGCGCAAGTCAGGCCAAGGTCCGGCCTGGCGCTAAAGCAGGGGATCTCGGTATTAAACACGCCGGGTACGGTCGATGCCGACTATCGAGGAGAGGTCGGGGTGATCTTGATGAACCACAGCAAACAGGACTTAATAATTAAACGCGGCGATAGGATCGCGCAAATGATCATCAACAAGATCGAAAGGATCGAGTTTGAGGAAGTTGAAGAGCTGGCAGACACGCAAAGAGGGGCGGGCGGATTTGGACACACCGGAAAATAGGAGGGAAATATGTCAAAAATAAAAGTGATCGTGAATGGCGCCAAAGGTAAAATGGGAGATGAGACAGTAAAAGCAGTTGGAAAAGAACCCGAATTGGAACTGATCGCGGCTTTGGATGCGGGCGACGATCTTGCCGGTAAAATTATTTCATCAAAAGCGGATGTAGTAGTTGATTTTACGCATCCAGGAAGTGTTCTTGCAAATATCAAAATTATCTTGGCGTCAAAAGCGCATGCCGTGATCGGAACGACCGGGCTTGCAGCCGATGATCTTAAAATTATCGAATCTCTTTGCAAGGCTAACAACGTAAATTGTCTAGTAGCGCCCAATTTTGCGATCGGCGCGGTCTTGATGATGCAGTTTGCCAAAGAAGCGTCTAAATATATGAAGGATGTTGAAATAATTGAATTTCATCACGCCCAGAAAGTAGATAAGCCTTCCGGAACAGCCATAAAGACTGCGCAAATGATAAAAGAAGTTACGAAAACAGATGTCCCAACACATTCAGTCCGCCTTCCGGGGTTAGTTGCCCATCAGGAAGTGATCTTTGGCGGGCTGGGACAGACACTCACGATCAGGCACGATACTATAAATCGCGAAGCGTTCATGCCGGGGGTGATCATGGCGATCAAGAAGATCGGCGGGGCAAATGGATTTGTTTATGGGCTCGAGAATTTGTTTTAAGAAACCAGCTCAAGGATCGCTTTGGCGGATTTTTTTATCGCGCCGGGTTTTCCGAGCTGTGTTCTTAGCTGTTTTAGGTCTGATTTGATGCCGTCCGCTTTTGTTTTATTTTCTAAAATTGAAACGCTCTCCATTGCGATCAGCGCTGAAGTTGCATGTC
The DNA here is from genome assembly GCA_041665245.1 of Candidatus Margulisiibacteriota bacterium. Lineage (GTDB taxonomy): Bacteria > Margulisbacteria > WOR-1 > O2-12-FULL-45-9 > XYB2-FULL-48-7 > JBAYJF01. The sequence continues at coordinate 2,714 of JBAYJF010000060.1, forward strand.
CTTGAATTAACTCCGGGACGACCTGTTTATCCAGCAAAATGTTAGGCATCGAAAAATATTTCATCTTCTGGTCGATCTTTAAGATATTCTTTCCGATCCAATAAGTCAAAGGGTTTAATCTATAGACCATGATGTTCGGCGTTCCAAGGATCGAGGCCTCAAGATTAATTGTCCCTGAGGTGCAGATGGCAAGATCGGCGCAGGACAATACGTCATAATTTTGGCCGATGACCGAGATCGCGGATATTCCGCGAATTTGGCGGATTATATTATCTTTCAGTTTTGTAGTAGCCAGTGGAACGAGAAACTTTGCGCCTGGGATCGAGCCTTGGATCTTTCTGGCGGCTCCAAGCAGGATCGGAAAGATCTTTTTTATTTCCTGGCCGCGGCTGCCGGGGCAGAGAGCAATGATCGGAGCGTTCGCAAACAAATTCCCCCAGAACCTTTTTCTTGCTTCGGCTTTTGAAAGGGTTGGGACGACAATGTCGAGCAGCGGGTGGCCGAAATATACAACGTTGGCTCCAACGGACTTATATGCTTCATATTCTTTTTCGAAAATTGCTATGATCAGGTCAACTGCTGCGGCAACTTTTTTTATCCCTTTTGTTGTTCCCCAAAGCCATTCTTGCGGAGGGATATAATAGGCGGTCTTGACTCCGATCTTTTTACAGAATTGTGCTAAAGGGAGATTGAAGCCCTGGGAATCGACTAAAAGAACAAGGTCGGGTTTTTCTTCTATAATAGAGCGTTTAACTTTTTTGAAAAGGGATAGGATCGGGAAAATGTTTGGCAGGACCTCTACGATCCCGATCGAGCCGCGCTTTGTCATGTCCCATCTGACGTCGACGCCGGCAGCAAGAAGCTTTTCGGATCCAAGCCCATAAAATGAAATATTGGGATCTAGTTTTTTAATTTCCCTGACAAGATATGCGGCATGGACATCGCCGGAGACTTCTCCGGCTGAAACAAAAATTTTCATATGCCAAGTTCGGGCAATTCAGGAAAAACCAGATCATCGTCTATTTCTTCGGGCGCTACTTTTTTACTTATCCCGCGCTTGCTCTCTTGTTCAAGAAAATGGATGATCTGTTTGATCTCGTCGAGCTGGCGCAAGTTCTTCCTCAGGTCTTCTACAACTTTGTCGGTCGATTGTTTGTTTTCATAGATTATTTTAAAGGCTTTTTTTATTTCGGCTTGAGCATCGTAGGATATCCCTCTCCGCTGGATGCCGATCGCGTTTATTCCGCGGGCTTCCGCCGGGCTTCCTTCGACCAACATGAAAGGCGGAATGTCCTGGACGATCTTGGATTGTGCGCCGATCATTGCCAGTCGGCCAATGCGGACAAATTGATGGACGCCTGCAAGTCCGCCGATAATGACCTGGTCTCCGATGTCGGTATGTCCGGCCAGACCGACGTATCCGCCAATAACGACTTGGTTTCCGATGCGGCAATTATGCGGGATATGGGCATGAACCATAATATAATTCTCGTTACCGATGATCGTTTTATTCCCTTCTCCGCCGGTTGGAAGGTGAATGGTAACAAACTCGCGGATCGTATTCTTGTCCCCAATAATGACTTCCCCTTTTTCCCCTTTATAGCGCAGGTCTTGCGGTGCGGCCGCAATTGAGACGCTTTGATGAATAATGTTGTCTTTTCCGATTTTGGTCCAGCGGCTAATGACAGAGTGTGCGCCGATAATTGTATTGTCACCAACTTCAACTTCCGGGCCGATCACAACGTAAGGACCGACTTGGACCCCTTTGCCTAAGATCGCGGTTGGGTGGATGGTTGCGGTTGGGTGGATCTTGGCTTCTTTTCCCCCGCCCTGATCAACCAGTGAGAAGGTAAATTCTCCCTGGCAGGCGACTTCCCCTTCAACCGAAGCTTTTCCTTTCATTTTTCCAAGGCCGCGTTTGAACCAGAGGACTTCGATCTCGATTTTTAACTGGTCACCTGGATAGACCGGCCTGCGAAAACGGACATTATCGATCCCTGCAAAGAAAACGATCTTTCCGAGGGCGGAAGGCGGGCGAAGCGCCATAATTGCTCCAACTTGGGCGATCGCTTCGATGATCAAGACCCCGGGCATGACCGGTTGTCCCGGAAAATGTCCCTGAAAAAATTGTTCGTTCATGGTCACGTTTTTTATGGCAACGGCGCGCTTCCCTTCTTCAAATTCAAGGACCTTATCGACAAGCAGGAAGGGGTAGCGGTGGGGAAGGGTCTTTAATATATCCTGGATATTTAGCATCCGAAAACCTCCATTAACTTTTTTGCAAACTCAACGTTCAACTTATGGCCGGACTTATTTGCCGTTATCTCGGCCTTAACCGGCATCCCTGCCAGGCAAAGGTCGCCGATAAGGTCCAGGATCTTATGCCGAACCGGCTCATTGTCAAATCGGGGGGTATTTTTGTACCCATCTTTGGTCAAAACCAGCGCATTTTCAAGCGAAGCGCCTTTCCCTAGTCCCTTTCTCTTTAGCGCCTCCAGCTCTTCGATATAACCAAATGTTCTAGCCGGGGCGATCTCTTTTTCAAAGCTCTGAATGGCCGGATCAAAGCCGTATTCCTGCCTACCGATTCCTTCAAAGTTTATCATAAAATTAATCTTAAATCTATCCGAGGGGACGGCTATTATTGACGCATTCCCGTCGGAAACCTCAATTTTAGAGGCAAGTTTGAGCGTTTTAGCTAAAGTTGTTTGCTCTACTACCCCGATGTTTGCAATAGCTTTGACGAAGGGGAGGGCGCTTCCGTCCATGGTTGGGACTTCGGCCCCGGCAACCTCAATGGTCAGGTTGGAAATACTAAGGCCGTAAATGGCAGAAAGGAGGTGCTCTACGACCGAGATCCCTCTTAAGGAGGTCCCCCTGGATGTATCAACGACTTCGGCTGCTATTGCAGGGATTGTTATTCCATTGACAATAAAGATTATTCCCTGGTCTATGGGTGCGGGGATAAGCCTGACGGTTGAAGGCAAACCGCTATGAATACCAATGCCGGAGAGGCAAACCGGCTCTTTAATGGTCCTTTGGTATTTATCTGGATTCAGGGCGGATAATGGGGACGTTTGATTTTTCGCCATATAATTTATAGTAGCTGCGAATTATTTCGCTTTTAATTTTAATACCCTCTTTATTATATACCGTACGAACAACTGTTGTCCTGAAAGGGGCATCGGCAGCCAGCACTTGCCTTACGGTTGCCGGTCGATAGCCGCTTTCGGTAAGGATATATACGGAGGGGTAGGAAAAGACGATCTTTTTCCCGCTGGGTGTCCCGTAGATCCTAAACGAGAGGCGGCGATTGGTTGCCGTTGTTTTTATCATGATCGGATATCCGGTGTCATTCTGAAAAACAAGGTCTTTTTGTCCGGGGTATACCGTGGCATCTCGGCCCAATGGATAAATATTAAAATAAAAAGAGTGGTTTTGGCGTGCATTGATCTTTATATCTGCCGCCGCCAGGGCGTTATAGAGGGTCGTTCCGATCTGGCAGGTTCCGCCGCCAAGCTGGGGGACAAGGGCGCCATTATAGATCACATAGGCTTCTTTGAATCCGCGCTCCGGGGTAAAATCCCCGATACTGTCGGCTAAGGAAACTTTGTCATTCGGCATCAGGACCATGCCATCAAGCCAGGAGGCGATCAACCTAATATTATGGATCCGGTTCGGCGAATCATGCTTTCCGTAATAGGTTGTATAGCTTGCAAGCAGGTTGATCGGAGGAGATGTCCTTAGATCCTTTTCGGTGATCTTAGGTTTTTCGTATGTGACGATGATCTGAAAAGTCGTGGCTCCATTTTTAATTTTTTCCTTGAATGTGTTTACAGCGGACTCGACGTTGATCTCTCTTCCCAGCTCTTCCTGTTCAACGTGGTATCCGCCGGACCGCTCATATAAAGTGATCGTGGCGTCCCTTGATGTTGAACGGACCTGCTGCGCGATCGCGGCAACAATTCCGGTTAAAACCGTTTCATCAACATTTAGGATGAGGGGGCAATGGACTAGTCCGGTAGTCAGCCGGTTTTTTAATTCTTTAAGATAATTGCTGTTATGGGTTTTATCAAAGGCCTGGTTAATAGATTCATCATAATTGATCCTGATCCCAACCGCTTCGGGAGAAAGCCTGTAATATAGGTTTTCTACTTCAAATGTAATGATCGGTGTAAATGCGTCCGAAACCGAATAAGAAGAGATCTTTGCCAGCGCTTCGGCCCTTTTAAGCCCCGAAACATTTATCTGTCCGACATAGGTGCGCGGAGGAAATCTGTCCTGATTTTGGGAAAAATCGAAGAATAAAAAACCAGCGGCGACAATGAAAGATGTCGCCGCTGATATTCCTAATATCCTAAATAACTTTTTCAATTATTATTCGATAATTTTGGTGATCGCCCCTGCGCCTACGGTCCGTCCGCCTTCGCGAATAGCAAAGCGAACGCCCTCTTCAGCCGCAACGTCGGTAATTAACTCAACCGTCATTACGATGTTGTCGCCAGGCATGACCATTTCTACTTTATCCGGCAGTTTGATCTCGCCGGTAACGTCAGTTGTTCGGATGAAGAATTGCGGTTTGTAACCATTAAAGAATGGAGTGTGTCTTCCGCCTTCTTCTTTAGTAAGAACATATACTTGAGCTTCGAATTTTTTGTGCGGCTTGATCGATCCGGTTTTAGCCAGGACCATTCCGCGCTGGATCTCTTCTTTTTCAACGCCGCGAAGAAGAAGGCCTACGTTGTCGCCGGCTAACCCTTCATCAAGGAATTTTCGGAACATTTCGATCCCAGTTACCGTCGTCTTTTTGTGTGAGCCAAGTCCGACGATTTCAATTTCTTCTCCGACTTTTACCTTGCCTCTTTCAATTCTTCCGGTTCCGACCGTTCCGCGGCCAGTGATCGTGAATACGTCTTCAACCGGCATAAGAAATGGAAGGTCAACCGGTCTTTTTGGCTCAGGAATGTAGCTATCGACTGCGTCCATAAGGTCCCAGATCGGTTTGCATTCCGCGCATTCTCTCTTTCCGCAAGCGTGGGCCAGGGCTTTTGTTGCCGATCCACGAATGATCGGGATCTCGTCGCCCGGGTAGTTATATTTCTTTAACAGATCGCGTGTTTCAACTTCTACAAGGTCGATCAACTCTGGATCGTCAACCATGTCGACTTTGTTCAAGAAAACGACGATCGCGGGAACGTTTACCTGTCTAGCAAGCAGGATATGTTCGCGGGTTTGAGGCATAGGTCCGTCTGCGGCTGATACTACAAGGATCGCGCCGTCCATCTGAGCTGCGCCGATGACCATGTTTTTAACATAGTCGGCATGTCCGGGACAGTCGATGTGGGCATAATGTCTTTTGTCGGTCTCGTATTCAACGTGGGCGATCGCAATTGTAATACCGCGGGCTTTTTCTTCCGGCGCTGAATCGATCTCGTCGAATTTTTTTGCCTTTGCATAGCCGGCAACCGACAAACAGGTCGTGATCGCCGCCGTTAGTGTGGTCTTGCCGTGATCAACGTGTCCAATGGTTCCGATGTTCATATGGGGCTTTTTTCTCTCGAACTTCTCTCTAGCCATGTTATATTATCCTCCTACAAATAATTTCTGAATTTATAAAATTATACAACAAAATAGCGAGGCGTGTCAATAAAAAGCCCGCGACCGGGATTGAACCGGTGACCTCCTACTTACCAAGCAGGTGCTCTACCAACTGAGCTACACGGGCAAATACTTTATACCAGTTCAGATTTTTTAAAGATTGGGTCGAAGTTGTAGTTCTTTAGTGCTTCTTTGGAGCCTTCTTCACGGTCCACTACGGCGATAACTTTTACAACTTTAGCGCCCATTTCTTCAACCGCAGCTATGGCTTGAATTGTAGATCCTCCGGTTGTTGCCACATCTTCAACGATTACAACGTTCCAGCCAGCCTTGATATGCCCTTCAATCTTTTGCTGAGTTCCGTGCTCTTTTTCTTTCTTTCTTACAATAAATCCCGGGATCTCGGAAAGTGCTACAACCGCCGATGTTATTGGATCTGCTCCAAG
>JBAYJF010000061.1:0-8751 GCA_041665245.1 Candidatus Margulisiibacteriota bacterium
ATCCGAGGTAAGATGCGGGATCGCCCCTTTATCCAGGCCGGAAAGAAGTTTCTTTATGGTTTCTCGTTCGCTAAGTTCTTTCATGCCTATGTTCATTTGCGCGCTCCAAAGACCTCTCCGACGCTATCAAGGATAGCCTCCCTTTCAGCAATAAATATGATCAAAGCATACGTTAACACAAAAGACATCGCTCCAATCAATAGTTGCAGCATTATACTAAGCGAGTCCGTCCATATCGAAATTAAAACATAGACTGCAGAAGCCAACAAAGAAAAGATCGCCGCCCTAAACAAATATCCGCTGATCCATATTGGAATAACTTTCTTCGCATAATAACATGCAATGATCATCGAAAGAGTTTCCGCGATCAGTGTTGCAACTGCGGCGCCAACAAAACTATATGGAGGGATCAAAACAAAATTCAGCACGACATTTACCAAAGCGCCAAACAAGGTCGCTTTAAAAAACTCATTAAACTTGCCTGCCGCCATTAATATCAATGCACCATAAATACTGCCAATTGCCACTATTATCAAATTCCAAATTAAAAATCGAAGGGCTAATGCGGCCGGAAAATACTCCTGGCCATAAAGGATCTTGATTATTAATGGAGCTGCTAAAGCGATTAGAAAGACCAAAGGAATAACAGCTAATAATGAGATCTTTGAAAATTTATTGATGAACCGCTCCGCGCCCAAGTAATTTTCTTTGATCCGGTAGCTCATGATCGGGATTGCCGTTGCCAGCCAAACATAAAAGATCCCAAGACCAGCGTAATATATCTGGTATGCGGCATTGTAATAGCCGACTACCTGCGGTTTATCCATTATCCCAAGCATTACTGTATCCATATTGTTGTATATTTGGATCATAATTGTTGAAGCCCCAAGTGGCATTGCTAACCAAAAATAGCGTTTCCACAATCCAGGTTGGACATCTTTAAAATCGAGGCGCAAGATCACTTTATAGAGGATGAAAATAAATAATACAGAAGCCAATAAACCCAAAAAAGACCTTATATATACAGCGGGCAGTATATCCGTATTGATTTTAACAAACAGCAATATTGTCCCCATATATAGAGAAGCAAAAAACATTTTATACATAGCAACATATTCCATTTTCTCCAAACCCTGAAAAACCCATTCCGGGCTAAATACCTTGGAAAAAACAAAAATAAAGGTGCCAAGCAATATTAATTTTATATTAGTATTGATCGGCATGAACAACACCGTTATATAAGCCGCAATAAAAACAATTAAACCTATGATTATTCTTAAAATATATATATTAAGTACGATTTTTGCTGCTGCTGTTTTCTCTCTTGCGATCTCCCTTATTCCGAACAGAGAAAGACCGGAATCGACAAATAAAGTAAGATAAGCAAGGATCGCAATAGCAAATTGCATCCAACCAAAGTTTTCTGCGCCAAGCACCCGAGCCAAATAAACCACTGCCAAAAAATTAAGGACCCCGCCGATCCCGCTCCCCACAATTAGCCAAGAAAAGTTTTTGGCGACCCGCTTAGTTACGCTCATTATTCACCATTTTGACCGAATATTTCAGGCAATAGAGCTTTTTCATTCTATTGCCTCCTTATAAACTTCTAGCGTTTGGGCTGCGCATTTCTGCCAAGAAAAGTTTTTCACCCTATCGAAACCCTTACGTATCATTATCTCCCTTAGCAGCGGATCTTGAATTATCCTGTAAATTCCTTCGGCAATTTCCTCAACATTTTCCGGATCAACAAGCAGACCGGCATTTCCCGCAACTTCTGGGACCGATGAGATATTTGAAGTTACGACCGGCGTACCAGCTGCCATAGCTTCTAGTATGGGCAAGCCAAACCCTTCATATTTTGTAGGAAAAACAAAAACATCGGATAAATTATATAGGATATTAAGTTCATTCGAACTTATATTCCGTTTTAAAATTATATCGCTTTGGAATCCATAGCTTATAATTGCCGATTTAACTTCTTCGTTTAATTTACCGACCACGACCAGCTTATGCTTGATGCTATATTTTTCTTTCAAAAGCTTAAAGGCCTTAATTGTATTAATTATATTTTTATGGGGTTTTTCGCTTCCGATCGACAAAATAAATGGCTCGCGTAGACCATTATGCAGCTGCAACCCCTTTTTATCTTTAATAAAATAAAAATCGCTCGAATTTGCAAGATAGGTAACTTTAACCTTATTGCCGATTAATTTATATTTCCTTAAAATATCCTGCTTTGAAAACTCGGAGATCGTAATGATCTTTTTAGCTCTTCTTACTATATTGCTAATGAAATAATTGAAATATAATCTATGGAACAATGAATAATTTTCCGGAAACCTTTGGTGGATCAGATCCAGGATCGAAATTACGGTCTTGCATGGCAGGAAATAAGGGATCACAAAAGAGGTTGCATGGAAGACATCGGGCTTGATCCTTAACAAAGCAGAGGGAATTTCAACCTGCTCCTTTAACCCTTTCCATTTAGAACTAATTTTATAAAGCGAGAAATTCTTGTTTTCCTTGACCAGGAATAACAATTTATCAGAATTAACCAGTAAGAAATATCTATTTTCCTTATCATAGGCAATAAGCGCTTTTATTAGATCAAATACGTAGCGGGCAATACCAAAGGCTTCTTTTTCCGCCGGCCTGGCATCAATTACGATCCTCACTGTTTTACACCAGTTATCTTTATCTGTGGAAAACCAAGGTGAGGCAGAATGGCGCCAATGATCCTTGATAATAGCTTTACTAATATTTTCGTTGAATGCTTTCCCGGGATCAATAGATATTCAATCTTTATATCATTCATATTTAACGACCTAAAGTGGTTAGATAAATGCCAGCTGGTATAAAGAGCATAGTGCCGATCCTCCGTCTCCCCTGATCTTTTTTCATAGGCCCCGTAATGGGTTTTTGCACCAAGATGATAAGCCCAAAAAGATGCATTGTCGGTTATGACCGTTAATTTCCCTTTCTTTTTTAGCACCCGCAGCATTTCAACAAGGACTTTATTTGGGCTTTTGAGATGTTCCAACATATTTTCACAATAGACTTCGTCAAAATAATTATCCGGGAACGGGATCGCCTCTTTTTCAACATCACATTTTATAACGTTTTCTCTTTGCGGATATAGATCTATAAAATGCGTTCCGAATATTTGATCCCCGCATCCAACATTTAATATTTTCATTGCTTTATTTTCTTCCTTATCTTATTTAATCTTTTCATAAGAGAATGGAAAAGTTTTACGGGATGTCGCCACAGCTCTATAAAAGCCATCCTGGCAAGGGTCTTCTTATAAAGAGTTTCTAATTCATTTTTAGTTAGCTCATCCGTGCGGACAAGGAATTTACTTGGGGAGTAATCATCATAACTATCAGCTAGCAGCTGCCCCTTCTTAATTACCACTTCTTCAAATTCGGTGCCGGGTAATGGGATCGCAGGAGAGAGTCCGCAATGATATGGCCGCAGTTCTTTCCAAAAATTAAAGGTATCTTCGACTGTCTTTCTATTTTCGCCGGGTAAACCGATGATAAAAGCGCCAATCGTCATCAATCCAGCCTTGTGAGTTAGGGCAAAGGCCCTCTTTATTTCCTTGAGGTTAAGTCCTTTTTTCATATTATCCAGCATTTGTTGATTTCCACTTTCTACTCCGTAAAAGATCGTTCTAAACCCGGCTTTTTTCACTAAATTTAATAATTTTTCATCTACCAGGTTATGGTTTGCCCTAAAAGGCGCTTTAAATATAATCCTTTTATTTAACCCATTTATAATTATTAGGTCGAGAATTTCCTCGCACCATTTTCGATCCAAATTAAAGGTATCGTCCTGGAAGAAGATCTCTTTTACACCATATTTTTCGTGCAGCCATTTTATTTCTTTAATTATCGACTTTGGATCCCTAAATCTCACAGAGTTACCAAATACAGATTTATTACAATAGACGCATTGGAAAGGACACCCGCGCGAGGCCATGATAAACATAGTGGGATAAGCGCCAACCGGTTCTGCTCCCTTAAAGCGGGAAAGGTCTATTAAGTCCAGATTAGGCAAGGGAAGATCATCAATATTGGCAAGAGGCCTTGGCTCATTCAGCCGCTTCTCCCCATATATTCGAAATCCTATCCCTTTGATCTCATTTAATTTTTTATTCTCAACAACTTCTAAAAAAGCTTCTTCTCCCTCACCAACAACTACAATGTCAACATCAGGGAATTCCTCAAGGATCCTCAATTTCAAGGCTGAAGGATGCGGCCCCCCAACGATCGTCACAATATTTTCATCCAGTTGCTTAACGCTCCGACTAATCTCCCTGGCCGACTTTGTCTGAAATGTATTCATTGTAATGCCCACAACGGCGGGTTGAAAGTCGGTTATAAGTTTATTTATATCGGCCATTCCGACGCGGTCTGCCAGCATATGGATGATTTTGACGTTGTATCCCCGATCGTTCAAAATAGTTCCTATCAGAATTAATGCGCCGGATGGATATATTTCATATCGATCGGAAAGATCATTTGACAGAGGATTGATCAATAATATTTTTTTGTTAATAGGAAGGCATTGATTATCCTGCACTTATCACTTCTCCACCGAATTCAAATTTAGCAGTTCGCCAGGCCACGCTCATAATTATTTTGAACGAACTCTTAAGAACTTCCTTTTGCCGGCTTTGATCGTTTTCTCAGAAGATAGATCGATAACAAAATTGATATCCTGCACCGTATTTCCGTCGACTTCCACCCCGCCCTGGCTGATCAATCGTTTGGCTTCTGCTTTTGAAGCGACCAATTTAAAGTGGTCCAAGATCTCTACCAGCTTGGCGGAACCAGCTGGAAAGATTTTAAGCTCGATATCCTGGGGATCGTTACGTGATGAAAAAACATTTTCGAAGTTTTTTTGCGCTTCATCCGCCTCGCTTTTCGAATAAAATCGTTCGACCAATATTCTTGCCAATTGCTTCTTGGCTTCCATCGGATGTATTTCTTTGATCTCGTTAAGAGGCAAACTGGTCAGCAATTCATAGTATCTGAACATTAAATGATCAGAAATCGACATTATCTTGCCAAATATCTCCTGCGGCGGATCAGTAATCCCGATATAATTCCCCAGAGACTTGCTCATTTTCTGAACGCCGTCGAGGCCTTCTAGGAGCGGCAGGGTCATTACTGCCTGCGGTACCTGTTTATATTTTGATTGTAACGTCCTTCCCATCAATAAATTGAACTTTTGATCCGTACCTCCAATTTCAACATCTGCGTGTAAATGGACAGAATCATATCCCTGGAGGAGGGGATACATAAACTCCAATACGCTAATATCCGATTGCTCATTAAATCTTTTCTTGAAATCTTTTCTCTCCAGCATGCGGGCAACCGTATATTGGGAAGAGAGCTTGAGAACATCCATCATGTCCATTTTTCCTAGCCATTCCGAATTATTTACGACTACGGTTCTGTTAACATCTAATATTTTAAATACTTGTTCTTTATAACTTATTGAATTCTTTTCTACTTCTTCCGGAGTAAGTGGTTTTCTTGTCTCGGATTTTCCGGTCGGATCCCCTATCCTGGCAGTAAAATCCCCAATAATAAAGATAACTTCATGCCCCAGGTCCTGGAACTGGCGGAGTTTATTTAAAACTACGGTGTGGCCCAAATGAATATCCGGAGCCGAGGGATCTGCCCCCCATTTGATCTTAAGCGGGACCCCTTTTTCCAGCTTATTTATAAACTCATCTTCAGGAATAATTTCAACGACCCCACGCCTTAAAAGATTTAGTTGTTCTTCTACGCTTTTCATTTCGCACCCATCTCTTTTAGCACAGACGTCACAATATTCAAGGGAACATCATTTTTAATGATCACTTTCCCCAATCTGTCAGGCAAAACAAATTTGATTTTCCCATCATAGACCTTTTTGTCCATGATCAAGGCTTTAACGATCTTTGAAGCATTTATTGCTTTAATTTCTACAGGGAGCCCCATTTTTTCAAGAAGCTTGCTGATCCTCTCGACTACGCATTCTTCCAAAACTCCGATTCGATTGGAGATCTTTGCTGCCGCAACCATTCCGATCGAAACCGCTTCTCCGTGGTTATATTCCTTGTAGCTGGTCAAAGATTCGATCGCATGCCCGATCGTATGGCCATAGTTAAGGACCATACGAAGATCGGCTTCCCTTTCATCTTTTTCAACGATCCTGGCTTTGATCTTTGCCGATTCAACAACGATCGTTTGCCATAATTTTAGCGCTGCCAGCATAGTGTCTTTATTTTCAAAAGCTTTAGTAGTTAAATGATGCGCATTCTCTTCAAGGAATTTGAAAAATATCGAATCTTCTATCACGCCGTATTTTACGATCTCCGCCAAGCCCGTCCTGATCTCTCTGGCCGGGAGGGTCGTTAGCGTTTTAACGTCAATATAGACCATTTTCGGCTGGTAAAAGCAGCCGATCATGTTCTTGCACTTTGCGTGATTAACCGCGGTTTTACCGCCAATGGAGGCATCAACTTGAGCCAGAAGGGTCGTTGGAACTTGAATATAGCTAACCCCGCGCATGTATGTTGCCGCGACAAAACCGGCTAGATCACCGATCACGCCGCCGCCAAGAGAAATAATGAGCGAATCCCTATGCGCCAAACTTTTTACCAGCTTGTCCCATAATTGAGAGGCCTCTTTCAAGTTTTTATTCTTTTCCCCGACCGGAACTTCAAATATTTTTATCTTTCCGGATAGGCTCTTTTTTAGCTGGCTGCCATAGAGATCGTTTACCAAAGGATCGGTTATGATAAAGATATCGGTCCCTAATTTTTGCTCTTCGATCGTTTTCCCAAGGTCATTTAATATATCTGTTCCGATAATAATATCGTAGCCCCTATCCTTCAAATCTACTTTGATCTTAACCATTCAATTATCTCCTCTGCAACTTCTTTTTGATCTATTTCCGTGGTATCAAAAACTTTTTCAGCCGCGCTGTAATAATACGTTTTTCTGAACTCCAATATTTTTTCTATTTCCGCTTTTGGGTCATTTACCTGCAAGAGTGGCCGCTGTTTATCATATTTTATTCGGTCATATATTACTTCGGGATCCGCCCATAACAGGATGATCGGCCCCATTTTTTTAAGTAAAGAGACATTTTCCTCTTTTAAGATGATCCCGCCGCCGGTTGAAAGAACAATGCCATCACTATCCTTAAGCTCCGCCAACACCCTCGTTTCGATATTTCTAAACCGCGCCTCTCCGTTTTCTTTAAAAATAGCACTTATCTTTTTATTCTCTTTTTCTTCGATCAAGCTATCGCTATCGACAAAGGATAGCTTCAGCTCTTTTGCCAATAGCTTGCCAACAGTCGATTTTCCGCATCCCATGAATCCGATCAATATTATATTCATTTTTCTTTTAACTTGCGCCCGGGGTGAATTGAACACCCAACCCCCAGTTTAGGAAACTGATGCTCTATCCATTTGAGCTACGGGCGCTCGACATTTGAGCCCTGCCTGCCGCCTGCCTGCCGGTAGGCAGGGCAAGTCAGGTACGGGCGCACAATAAATTTTTTAATCGCTTTGATAATTTCCGGCTTTAAGTTCGCGGTTTGCTTAACAAAACCGGGAGCATCGTCATAAAGCCCTAATAAATCATATGTTACTAACACCTGCCCGTCAACCGCATTCCCTGCTCCGATACCGATGACCGGGATCTTTAAAGCTTTTGAGATCTTTTTAGCCAGCTCTTCCGGGACCATTTCCAGTACCAGAGCAAAACATCCCGCTTTTTCGATCTTTTTTGCATCTGCAAAAAGTTTTAGCGCGGATATTCTATCCTTCCCTTGTATCCTATACCCAAGTTCATTTACCGATTGCGGAGTAAACCCAAGGTGCCCCATGACAGGGATCCCAGTTTTGATAATTTTTGAAATTGCGGACAAATACCCAATACCTTCAACTTTTACCGCTTCCGCCCCGGCTTTTGCCAGATCGATCGCATTTTTCACAGCAATAGCATCTCCATTCTGATATGAACCGAAGGGCATATCAGCCACGATCAGTCCCTTTTTTACTCCGCGCGCAACTGCTTGTGTATGTATGATCATCTCCTGCATCGTGACCGGCAAAGTATTCTTATACCCAAGCATTACATTGCCAAGCGAGTCGCCGACCAAAATGATATCTATGCCGGCTTCATCCAAAATCCTTGCAAAAACATGATCGTAGGCGGTCAACGCGCTGATCATTTTGCCTTCGCTCTTAAATTTAATTATATCTTTTACGGTTATTTTTCTGATCTTTTCCATGGAAATTCAGCTTTTCCTTTTTCAACTTTATAAAGAGAGAACAATTTTTCTTCGAGGGCCTCTCTGGTCAAATGCCTGGTCAGATATCCATTCTCCGCCATAGAAACCGTTCCGGTTTTTTCTGAGACAACAATGATGATCGCGTCCGAAATTTCGGAGAGACCAACCGCCGCACGATGCCGAGTCCCCACCCTTTTCTCTATCAAGCGGCTGTCAGAGATCGGCAATAAACAGCCGGCCGCGGCGACCCGCTCGCCCTGGATAACAACTGCCCCGTCATGCAATGGGGATTTTAAATTAAAGATCGAAAGCAGGATCTCGGCTGATAAGATCGCATCCACTTTGATCCCCGATTCAAGATATTCATTCAATCCCGAGGCCCTTTCGATCACGATCAAAGCGCCCATTTTTTCTTCCGCCATCTGCGCAACCGCTTTTACAATATGCCGG
>JBAYJF010000062.1:0-8720 GCA_041665245.1 Candidatus Margulisiibacteriota bacterium
GCCATAGCAAGAAGGTGCCTTAGATCATGAATATGCGGGATTTTGTCGCCATCATAAACAATGGTCCGCCCGTCCAATTTACCAACATTTAAATTGCCATAATTTACATTGTTCTCGCTATATTTAAAAACTTGATTGATCTTTGGAAACCGCTGTGAAAACTCGTCAGGCCAAGATTTATATAAATACATTGATACCAAAAAAAATAAAGATAGCATAAAAAACACTTTTTTGTCTCTTGCAATAGCATTGAAAATAAGTTTAATCGGCAAGATCATTATTAAAATCAAAGGATAAATTAAAAATCTATATGAATGGAACGGTAGATTGTATTCAGTATAATCAATAAACACAAGAAGAAAAAGAAACAATATTATGGGCAAAAGCAGCCTTGTGATCTTTTCATCCTTTTCATATATTGCGATCGCCGCACCAATAACGATCAGAACAAAGATCGGGAACGAAACTATTCCTCCGAGATTGCTTGCAATAAACGTTCCTGAATAATATTTAATGTAAGCGACAAAAGGAACCAGCCAAAACCCGCAAAGACAAAAAGCGCAAACGACGACTCCGGCAATAAAATTAAATTTCTCCCAATTAAAATTAATTCCTATCAAGAAACCGGCAATAACGATTGCCGTTGCTCCTGTTACAAAATGGAGAAGGATAACAAGAGACAGCAAAATTGTTGTTATAATAAATCGTTTTTTAGAATGGTCGGTTCCAAATATATTCCCAAGATAAAAGAAAAGAATTGGCAGCGCGACAGAATTCGCACCAAGCCCAACAAAAAACAAAGAATTCAATGTTCCGCCGGTATGCAGATTTAAACCAATTATCGGAAGCATCATTAGCGCCATACCTAAGGCAGATTCATTCCTATTAAAACCTAATTTCTTTACAAAGTAATAAAATGAGATCGGTAGGACGATCAAGCTTGTCACAACAATAAATTTAACAGATCCGACCAACCCAAAAACGAAACTAAACAATACAATCAAGTAATGATAAAGAGGGGGATAAAGAGTCCCTTGCGGATAGCCGGCATAAAAAAACGGGTTCCAAGCTTGAAAATCCGGAAACGCAAAGCTTTTAATAAACCAGGCGGCGAAAAGATGTCCGGGAGTATCCCATGATTGAAGCCTGTCATTTAAAATAAACGGAATAATTGCAAAAATAAATAAATATAGTTGGATAGCAAAAAAAGAGATTAAAAACCATTTGTTTTCTGATAATTTACTAATTATCTTTTTAAGCATTATTTACAAACACATCCTTTATTACGATCCCCATTCTCTTCATACCCGATCATCAACCGAACTCGCCATTCCACCCCCACCATTCACGGCTCCGTTATCTTCCCTTCTTATCGATAGCCTTATTTATTTACAATCATGTATCCAACAACTACATCTTCCGCCAGCCTGATTCCGATCGTCTTTGTTAATAAGCTTACTTGAAAATGCCTATCTTCTTTAACTGTTAATAAAAGGTGATTATCTGGGCCATAAAAATTTGGAGTTTGTAGCGTTAAAAAGATTATGCTGTTGGGAGAAACATTTACGTTATATACATCAATATTAAGCTGCCCCATACCATTTAACCCTCTAAGGGTAACGCTTCCATTTGCAAACCTAACCGTACCAACAATGTTTGATCTTAAGTTTGCATTTGCAGCTCCTATTGCGGTGTGTGCGGCTGCATTGTTATCATAATCAGCTTTTAGTTTCAACCATCCAGATTGAACTTCAAGCCCAGGGCCTGTTGATCTGTTTTTTGCAGTAACGGCCGCTTTATCCGCTGATCCAGTATTCGCCGATACAGCAATGCCGATGTCACTAAAACCCCGAACGCCCTCGCCATCCGGACTACTGCCTAACACGCCGATCCCCCGCTCGCTTTTGCCAGCAACACCAATCGGACGGGCCGTTCCGAATATGTCCCAAAAATCTTCAACAGGCGCAGAGGCTCCATTGCTTTCACCCCAGATTGCTACCCCTCCTCTGTCAATCGTATACGACATAAACTTCGAATCAGTGTTCGGCTCCGCAGTCCCAACCCCCACCTTTCCATTTTGCAAAATCGTAATTCCGCCAGATGCAAAAGGAGCCCCCTCTGGAACTATTCTTAACTTATTCCCCAAGCTTACTGCATTAAAGATATGATGCTTTACCGTGGCATCGTTATAGAGTCTTATTCCAGCATCAAGATTATTCTTATTTCTTAAAAACAAAAATCCCTGTCTCCACTCTGTTCCATCTCCATAAACATCAAGCTTTGCGCCTGGGGTAGCCGTACCAATTCCAACTTGCGCTTTCTCATCAATGACCATGACGTCTCTCCAGGCACCACCTACTGCACTATTCAAAATTTTAAATTCGAATCGCTTATCCAATATTGATTCGCCAAAAATAAACGCCGGTTTATCCGGATCCTCTCTTTCCCAATTCTGCGCCCCAGGAGAGGCATTGCTAACGATCCGTATACCACGATCATCTGCGGCAATCCGCGACTTACCTTGATAACCCGGAGTAGATAATACTATTTTGTCAAAAGCCGAATTAATCTCAACCCCCTTCCCTCCGAAAAAAGAGCCTGCCTTCCCGACATCAGTAGTGCTTGCTCCATATACCCCTATCGGACCACGCCCCTCAACTCCTGTCCCCAAAAAACTTCCTCCATACACCCCAACGTTTGAATTGCTTTGTCCTTCAATTGCATTTGCCCTATCTGCACCAGCCCAAAAAGCCATTCCACTCCCCTGAACCTGCGGAGCAATGTCACTTGCCCGAATAGATAATCTTCCCAGCATGCTGTCTCCTGTTTTCCTTACAAAAGGTTGATTAATTAATTGTGCTGCTTCGACATTTCCGATTACTTTGATGTCCCCATCAAAAATGGCCGCATACTTACTTCCTTTTCCATATATTCCGATATCTCCGCTCCCATAAACACCGATCCCGCTAGATTTCCCTACAACAGCCTGCCCTTCCCCATATACACCAACCCACTGACCCTTCCCCACCACACCAACACCCCCCAAAAGCGCCCCCGCCTGACTCGAATAGGTTCCTTTTCCGTAAACACCATTCCCCGATGCTGACGTCCCACTGACTGCCGGACCACTTCCAGCGGTTATCGCAATTAACGCTGCCGCCGAATTATTAGCTGAAGTTATTTCATATTTTCCCGCATTGCCGGCCACGGCCGAGCCCTTAAGCGCAACATGGTTCGCATTATCAACCTGAACCGATACACCTGAAGCCCCCACAACAATATTGTTGTATGCGAGCGAATTTGCCGAATCAGCATTTACCGTTTTATACGAATATGGGACGGATGATAATTGTTGCCGACCCAAACTTATTCCTTTAAAGTAAATTTCAACATTTAATTGTTTATTGAAATCAACTCCATAACCTGCCGTTGGAATGTTGGTATTAAAAATTCCCTTTTTTGGGTTCCCTTGGTCTTTTACTATTTTTACCGCATTAACGGCGATATCTCTGCCAACTTGAGTTCCGCTCATAGGATGATCGAAGAATTTAAACATGAAGTTCTCATTATCTGCCAAATCCGCGCCAGTAGACTCAATTTTCCCTTGCATACTAATTAATTCGGGAACTCCCCCATACGATTGCCCGACTAAACAAACTGCCACCGCCAAAATTAAACTTATTTTCTTAAACATCTTTCCCTTCCTCCTTGTCAAACTTAATACTTTTTCTTCGTTTTAATACGTTTCCCAATCCAGCAAACTATTCTTTAACATATACTGCACATTGCTCGTCTTATACAGCATCTCCGCAACTTCTGCCCTGGTCAGCAGTTTATTCGGCTCAAATAATTTTCCTTTCAGATAATCAAGGACGCCGGAAGGATACATCCCTGCAACATAGCCCGAGGCCCAATGGTCGGCCGAAAGATCGCCAAATTCATTCATATAAACCTCTTCGGGGAAGCCGGCGAAGCGCGAAATAATTACGACCCCCTCCGCCCGCGAGATCTTATTGTTCGGTTTGAATACATTTTTCGGATAACCTTTGACATATCCCAGTCGGACCGCTTCGGCAATATAATTCGCCGCCCAATTCTTTAGCGCAACATCCTTAAATATTTTTGATTGTGATGGTTTTGCTTCTTCCGAACTTGGCATTGTCTTGATTATCAATGAACACATCTCAGCGCGGGTAATGCTGCCACCCGGCCTGAAAGACCCATCAGGATAACCGCTAATTACCCCGGCCATCCCAAGGACCGAGATCGGCACTTCAGCAAACGCTCCGTCTGTAACATCCGGGAAGCGCGTTAGCCTTAAAGCTCTGATCTTCTTTGACCACCCTTGCGTCAGGCTTTCGTTCTTCCCTTCGATAACAATTGAATTCTTTCCTTCCTTTAGATCCATATTTTTTGAAAATTCGCCCGCCAGCGTAAAGCGCTCGCTATTTCCGTTTATAAAGAATTTCCTGATCCTCTGGTCGGCTATCTTTCCTGTCAATAGTGTAGAACTTTCATAAGTAATTAATTTATCCGAAGGGTTTGTAACAATGATCGCTTCAGCTGGCGTTGTTGAGACAACAACAACCGGCGGCTGGAAAGCATAAGATAATGAAAAGTAGTTATTGCTGATATTTGGAGCGCCGGCAAATGTATGGAAAGCATAATCAAATTTAAATCCGCTCATGTTTAGCCCAATACCATATGATTGGTCAGAAACCGTTGTAAGTCCACCGGCGCCATCGCCTGAAGTATCCTGGTCAATACCGGCTCTCACGGCTAAGATCGAAATTGGATTCCATTCAACGCCCATATGCAAGATCGCCGGATAACCGGAAAGAGTTGGATGCAGGTCGCAATCAAGCATAAAGCTTAGTTCATGGTCGCCCAGCGAGCGGATCGCATTTTCTTTTCCGAGGATCTTAAAAGCCGATCCCATTTCGATAACTGCAGGATATGCCTCTTCGTGCCCCGATTCATACTTCAATTTTCCACCCATAGTGGAAGGGAGAAGATTTTGCACAGCAACACCTAATTTCAGCCATTTTTGCGGATAAGCCTTCATACCAAGATCCAGTTCATATCCGGCGGCGTTCCCATTTATAATTCCATCGCCATAAACCGAACTTCTGAAGATCTTTAAGCTCGTTCCAAACGAAAGGCTATCCATATATGGAAGCTTGTTTATTCCCGGAAGTTTTTTCCCCTGGTTGGCGTAAGAGAGAACAAAAGCATTGTTATAGTTACCCATCAATGGCTGGGAAGGATCAATTACATAGATCGGATCGGCCGGATCCGAACCCACCTCAACCGTGGTCGCATAAGCACCGGAAACAGAAGTCCCGGCAAAACCAAAACCAAGGGTCCCCCATTCTGCCGGATAGAAGCCCGAAAAAGACAAATAGCTAAATTCATCTAATAACTTACCTGACATTGAACAAATCTGCCAGCCGGTCGCATCATTAAGACCAGCCGGATTGGTATATATTGATCCGGTATCATCAGCCAAAGCGGTATAAGCTTTTCCTAAGCCCAAAACACGCGCATTCGGTATGTTTCGGGTAGGGTCTTGCGCAACATATTGCGCAAAAGAAACCGAGCAACCTGCCATTACTATAACAATGGCGATTAAAATAATCTTTTTCATTCTAAATTTATCTCTCTATATAACGAATTATCTATAATTTCTAGCATCAAGGATCGAGATCATATTTTTTGCAATGACTTTCCCGGTAGCATGATCGGTCACATAAAGCATCATCATCCCGGCCTGCGGATTTGAAAGTTTTATTGAAGTCGCTAATTTAGTGGTAATAGCCCCGGTTGCAGAGTTGACCACGCTCCGCGATGCAAAAGTATGGCTCCCTGCCGCCCCTGATCCTTTAGTCTGCGTCTCTTTAAGTGAGACCTGGCCAGAAGTACTCATGCCAACAAGGTCAATTGCGTCCACTGACCTTCCCGCCGGAAGCTGAATAACTACCGGATGCCCGGCACCATGCGGATCATATGGAACATGGGGAGGAGAAACAGCGAACCCGCCATACTCTGTCGTGGAACCCGGGATCTTTTGCACTTCACTTGTCGGGTTCGTACTCCCTACATAGATATCGAATGTTTTATATCCAATGCTGGTCTTTGTATCATTTTCTATACCAACAAGCACTTCGCCGCTCGCCCCATACATTTCCGATGGCAGGGTGAAGGTCGCAACACATTCAAAAGTCGAATCGGTCCCGCTCCCTCTTTTTGTCGCCGTAAATGTAGTCGGATTGATATTGTGGTAGACACCATTAAATTTCCTGACCAACCTGAGCTTTAAGCTATTTGAAACGGCCGCCGGCGAGGCGACACAGGTTACCTCAAAAGAGATCCTTGGGGTTTGAGAAATTGTGAGCCTCTCGATCGTCGCCGGATAATATAGATTACTGCTGTCGAACCATGTGTGCGTAGAAAATTGCGCTTCGCCGGTAGAGAAAATCGTAATGACCCCCGCCTCGGTTGATGTCGTTCCATCCATATTTACTATTTGCAGGTCCCGCAAAGTTGAAGCCGCCCCTTTTCCAACAAGGAGATCGACAGTTAAAGAAGTATCCGAAAGGACGTTGGTCCCAAGAACCCTGATATCGGAAGGAGAATCAAAGGTCGCCACTGCTCCGCTCAAAAAGCCTGTTCCGGTCACTTCGATCGTACTGATCCCGTTTGAAGGAACAATCGCTGGTGTAACGGCCGTAATTGACGGGCCGGTCAAATTATATATTGAACCGGCATTACCGGCCAAATAAGCATACGCCTGAACTGTGCTTCCGACAATATCCGCCCGCACAAAAACATCATTAATATTATTTAATAAGGCAGTGTAGGTTTGCCAATTCGCGCCGCCATCGTCGGTCAGCGAAACCATACCGCCATCTCCCACAACCCAACCAAAATTAGTAGTAATAAAATAGACCGCATTCAGAGTTCCCATCCCGTCAACAAATGGCGGGATTACCGCCCAAGTCGTGCCGCCATTCTCTGTTTTTAGGATCAACCCGCTTTGCCCAACCGCATAACCGGTGTTCTTGTCCGCAAAGATAATATCTTTGATGGCCAAAGTTCCGATATATTTTTGGGTCAGAGTATTGTCATCGTTTAATTGCAAGATCGCATATTTGTCTTTATCTCCGCCTGCATAATATTTTCCCCATACCCATTTTTTGAAAGCCCCGCCATCGTCCATTGATAGATAGACTCCTTGCGGGTCAAGATTTGTCGGCGTAAGAGGGGTCCAGTTTGCGCCGGAATCAGAAGAAAGAAAAACAAGACCGGCCGCATCACCATTTGAAGCAGCAATGATCCTGGTAGTTGAATAGGAACTCCCTTTTAGAAGATTTGCCGTCCCTACGCCAGGAAGCGCGACAGAGCTAAAAGTTAATGCCGTATCGGTCGATTTAACAAGATTTCCGCCATTGGCCAGAATATATCCTTCCGACAAAGAGGGGAAAAAGACATCATTGCAGTTGGCGGTTAAACCGCTTGGAGAAGTGACCCACGTTTTTCCGTCGGTCGTCTTTATGGCGGCCCCATTGTCGCCGACCGCGACCGCCTTTGCATTATCGATCAAATAGATCGCGTTTAGTTTTTGTGCCGTGGTCGATACTTGAGTGCTCCACCCCGCGAAAGCACTGCCGCATAAGAGCGTGAACAGCATGACAATAAGAAGAGAAAACGTTATTTTCTTCACAGCTGGGTTTATTCTATATTCCTTATCTTCTTATGTCAAGCTTTTCGTTTTAGGCAAAAAACAACGAAATCCTCCTTTCCATTTATTGACTTTTTTGAATAACCGTAACATAATCTAAGTATCGTTTTGAGTATTACAATATGATAAGAATTTCAGCGCTCATTTTAACTTTGACGCTTCTTTTTAGCGGGATCTGTTTTGCCCAAGAAGATGTTGTTGCCGGCCCCTACACGTATTATGTGAACAGCACTCGACCGAACAATTCAGGGGACGGACTTGGACCCAGCACCGCGTGGAAAAACCTAAGCTACGCCTTAGCCAACTCTGTGACCAACGACTTTATCGTCGTTTCTCCGGGGACATACAATAGCGATATGGGAGAAAACTTTCCTATCGGAATATCTGGCCAAAAAGTTCTTTCCTCATCAACACATCTTGCCACCATAGAAGAGTCCGGCTCTCCGGTATATATAGTAACAATGGGTGACAATTCAAGCCTTGAAGGCTTTCATTTAAAAGGGGATGGAAATAGTTCTGCAATATTCTGCACCGGCAGCAACGTTGTGATAAAAAACAATATTATCGACGCAAGCAACTACTTAAACGGTATTTATCTTGATAATGTGGCTCCCTATATAACTATTTCTATTGATTCCAATTCCATTTTTTCGGCTTCATCCTACGGACTTCGGACCTTCGGCCAAAAAACCACCCTTATCAACAACGAAATAAGGAATGTGCCCATTGGCGCGTATATCTTCCCTCTTGGCGGGAACAACAATCAAGCCGTTATCTACAAAAACACCTTTACAAAGATCTCCAACATTGGGCTTGAGGTTCGAGTAAATGCGGAAACCTTTCAATGGGCTTCCGCCTATAACAATATTATCTCCGGAGAAAGCGGAGCAACAAAGGGCCTCTCTAGTGCGCTTGATGGCTTCGTTCGCACTTACAATAACGACATTTACGGATTTGCCGCAAACTGGTCAGGGGCCTA
>JBAYJF010000063.1:0-8556 GCA_041665245.1 Candidatus Margulisiibacteriota bacterium
CTGCCTCCCGTAGGAGTAGGGACCGTGTCTCAGTTCCCTTGTGGCTGATCGTCCTCTCAGACCAGCTACCCGTCATTGCCTTGGTGGGCCATTACCCCGCCAACTAGCTGATAGGACGCAAGCTCATCTTTAAGCCCGTAAAGGATTTAGTCTAGCTAACATGTGTTTGCTAGACCACATCTGGAATTAGTCCCGGTTTCCCGGGGTTATGCCAGTCTTAAAGGTAGATTACTTACGTGTTACTCACCCGTTTGCCACTGATGTATTGCTACACCCGTTCGACTTGCATGTGTTAGGCACGCCGCCAGCGTTCGTCCTGAGCCAGGATCAAACTCTCAATAAAAGAATTTGAAACAGCTCTCATTTATTAAATATATACCTAATCATAAAAACAAAAAAGAAATTGATACGAAGACTCGCATCATAAATCTTTGCCTAATTTTCAAAGAACTTTTCTATTTGAAGAAAGCAGGAGGGTTTTGCTTGGAGAAGAAACTCCAGCCTTTTACGGCTTACCGAAGGTCAAACTTTAATTACCCTCCTTTCATTCGGCTTTGCCATTATATCAAAGGGTGATGATTTATGTCAAGTAAATTATTGTG
The DNA here is from genome assembly GCA_041665245.1 of Candidatus Margulisiibacteriota bacterium. Taxonomy (GTDB): domain Bacteria; phylum Margulisbacteria; class WOR-1; order O2-12-FULL-45-9; family XYB2-FULL-48-7; genus JBAYJF01. Next base: position 603 of record JBAYJF010000063.1, read on the forward strand.
GTATAATTTATCATCAAGCGCAAAGGAGAATTGAAATGAAAAGCTTAAAAGGATCCAAAACTGAAAAGAATTTATTGGCTTCATTTGCCGGGGAATCGCAGGCAAGAAATCGTTACACATATTTTGCCAGCGCGGCGGTAAAATCGGGTTATGAACAGATCGCGGCGATCTTTTTAGAGACGGCAGAGAATGAAAAGGAGCATGCGAAAAAATTCTTTAAATTTCTGGAAGGCGGACCGGTCGAAATAACCGCAACGTACCCTGCAGGGGTCATTTCTGATACCGCAAAGAACCTGGAAGAAGCGGCCAATGGCGAAAAAGAAGAATGGTCAAAGCTTTATTTGGCGGCTGAAAGCACGGCCCGCGAAGAAGGGTTTGATGAGATCGCTAAAATATTCAAAGAGATCGCCGAAGTAGAAGAACAGCATGAGAAAAGATACCGCAAACTATTGAAAAATATTAAAGACGGAAAAGTCTTTAAAAAAGATGCAGCCGTAAAATGGCACTGCCGCAATTGCGGATATGTGCATGAAGGGATTGAAGCCCCCAAGGTTTGTCCGGCCTGCACCCATCCGCAAGCATATTATGAAGTGCTAAGCGAAAACTATTAAAATGCCGCTATACGATTACAAATGTACTGAATGCGCACATATTTTCGAGGTTCAGCAGAAACTTTCGGAAGAACCCCTAAAATTTTGTCCGATCTGCAAAGGACCGATAAAACGGTTGATCTCCGCGGCAGGGATCGTTTTTAAGGGATCCGGTTTTTATGTGACCGATTCCGCGAAGAAAAAGAGCCATTCGTCTCCGGCGCCAAAGGTGGCTCCGTCAAAAGAAGTGAAACCCTCAACCGTACCGACTGAAAATAAATCATCGACGTCAAGTGAACCAAGTAAGCCCGCCACTACGGATAAGCCAGCGAAAAAAGAAGCCTAAAGAGCGAGGAAATTCCCCAGCAGTTTTTTTCCATGGTTAGTCAGGATCGATTCCGGGTGGAATTGGACCCCTTCAACTTTTAATTCTTTATGCCGCAGACCCATTATTTCACCCTCTTTGGTCCAGGCGGAGATTTCAAGGACTGCCGGCAGGGTTTCTTTCTCTACTATTAAAGAGTGATATCTGGTCGCGGTGAACGGGGATGGGATTCCCGCAAAAATGGTCTTTCCATTATGGATGATCTCGGAAGTTTTTCCGTGCATTAAATTCTTGGCTCTGATCACATTTCCCCCATAAATTTCGCCAATGCATTGATGTCCAAGACAAACTCCGAGGATCGGAACCTTTCCTGCAAAATGTTTTATAACATCCTTAGAAATTCCAGCCTTGGAAGGGATGCCGGGTCCGGGAGAGATCAAAATTCGAGCTGGCGACAATTTGTCCAATTCCGGAATGGATATTTCGTCGTTGCGAAAAACTTTGATATCCGCTCCAAGTTCGCCGAGGTATTGGACCAGATTGTAGGTGAAAGAGTCATAATTATCAATCACGACAAGCATGTTATAATTATAACATAAATGAAATCCAAGATTATTACCTTCCCCGAGAAGCAGAAATGGAACGATTTTGTTGCGGCTTCCCCTTTTAGTTCCGTTCTTCAATCGTATGAATGGGGCGAATTAAAGTCCCGTTTTGGCTGGCATCCGATCCGGATCGCGCTAGAAGACAACAATAATAATATCGTAGCGGGAATATCGCTGCTTAAAAGAGAGATCCCATTTATCCGCCATTCGTTCTTATACGCTCCCCGCGGACCGATCGTCGATCTTACCAATCAGGACTTGGTGCATGAGCTGCTTGAGGTTGTTGAAAAAGAGGCGGAAAGAAATCATGCATTATCATTAAAGATCGATCCGGAGATCCCGGAGAGCTATCGAGCAGGTAAAAATATTCTCGAACCGTTTGGTTTTATTAGATCCGCTAAGCAAGTCCAGCCCAGGGCAACGATGATCGTCGACATTCAGCCGGACCTGAACCTGATCATGGCGAGTTTTGAAGAAAAAACAAGATACAATATCCGGCTTGCCGAGAAAAAAGGCGTTATTGTTAAAGAAGAGCGGAGTGAAAAGGGGATCGATCTTTTTTATGAAAGTTATATTGAGACCGCAAAAAGGGATAAATTTATTATTCACCCTAAAACATATTATCAAAGGATCCGGGAGATCATGTTCAGCGCCGGCCTTGGAACGACCTTTATTGCCTATAAGGACGATAAAGCGATCGCCGGCGTTATAATTTTCGCATTTGGCGGGAAGATCTGGTACATGTATGGAGCATCTTCGGCGCTATTCAGGAACTTGATGCCGAACCATCTTTTGCATTGGGAAATAATCAAGTGGGGAAAAGAGAGAGGATATAAAGAGTATGATCTCTGGGGGATCCCGGCTAATCCAAAAGAAGGGCATCCGCTTTTTGGCGTGTATCGCTTTAAAAAAGGGTTCAACGGAAAACTGGTGAAATATATTGGCGCGTATGATTTCCCATACAGTCCGCTCTTTTATTACCCACTCGAATACGCCATGACGAGTTGGCAAAATATTCGCAGCCTTATAAAAAAGGGGAAGATCTCAGATTCATTAGGAGAATAAATCCGAAATACTAAATGCGAAATACGAAACAAATTCGAATTACTAAAATTCCAATACTGAAACTTTTAGGATTTAGAGTTTCGATATTTGATATTGTTTCGAATTTCGAGCTTAGGATTTAGTATTTATGAAATATACAGGAATAACGTACGATTCAAGGTTGGTACGACCAGGGAATATCTTCGTAGCTATACCAGGAACAAAGAAGAACGGGGCGGATTTTATTTCCCAAGCGATTACTAACGGCGCAACATTAATTGCTGCCGAAACTGATGCCCAAGTTCCTCCGGAGATCGAATTCAAAAAAGTAGTTTCTGCCAGAAAAGCTTTGGCGGAATTGGCGGCTGACTTCTATGACCATCCTTCGAAAAAATTTAAACTAATAGGTATCACCGGCACAAAAGGGAAAACGACCACTTCTTATTTTATTCAATCAATTTTAAAATCGGCCGGCTATAAAGCCGAGGTTGTCGGGACGATCAATAATGCTTTAACAACGCCGCAATCGTCGGACCTTCAGGCGGAGCTTGCGCGGATGGTGAAAGCGGGAGTTACCCATTGCATCATAGAAGTCTCTTCGCATGCGCTGGATCAATATAGGGTGCATGCCTGTCATTTTGCCGTCGCGATATTTACCAATCTTGCCCATGATCATCTCGATTACCATAAAAATATGGAAGAATATTTGAAGGCCAAGAAAAAGTTGTTTGAAATGCTTCCGCAAGCCGGGGTCGCTATCATTAATGTAGATGATCCCGCGAGCAACTCTTTGATCCAGGTCGTCAAAGGGGAAGTGGTTGCTTACGGTCTGGAACAGGCCAAACATGAATTGCGCAGCGCAAAAGACAATGAGCATGATGTCGATGTCGCCAGTATCGATATTCGCGAAGATGAAATGACGATCAGGATCAATTCTTTCGATGTCCGTACCCCCTTTATTGGAATGCATAATGTTTATAATATTTTGGCGGCGTTCCAGTGCGGACTTGTTTTGGGCTTAAGACAAGAGAGCATTAAAAAGGGGATCGAGGCGGTAAAAAGCATTCCCGGCCGTCAGGAAGAGATCAAATGCGGCCAGCCCTTTAGAGTGATCGTTGATTTTGCCCATACGCCGGATAGTTTGCAAAAATTAATTGAAACTTATCGCAAAGTAACCAAGGGTAAAATAATTCTGGTCTTTGGATGTCCGGGCGATCGCGATCGAGCGAAACGGCCGATGATGGGAGAGATCGCGGCGAGGTTGGCGGATTATTCTATCGTTACGACGGATGACCCACACGGCGAAAAGCCAGACACTATTATAAATGAAATTGTTGCTGGCTTTTCAAATGACAAATGTCAAATGACAAATGTCAAATGCTGGGAAAGTATAGTTGATCGAAAAGAAGCGATTATAAAAGCCTTAAAGATGGCGAAGAAATGGGATACTGTGCTTATTGCCGGCAGGGGGCATGAGAAGTATCAGGATTTTAATGGAACGAAAGTTGCGATTGACGACCGCGAAATATGCAAAGCCTTTCTTAAGAAGCCATCATCCGTATAAACATCGGACCATAGAGGATCCCTCCGCCGAAAACAGAAAGGACCAGCGCAATGAATAAATATGAGAGCGATATTAAAATAGTAAACATCATCCGTTTTTCAGGCGGCGTATCCAGCAGGATCGGCAGTCCCAGATAAATTAAATAAACCCCATAAAAGCCGTAGATTCCAATAAGTTGAAACACTCCGATCCCCGGGAAAACCAGAAAAAAACAGACCGACCAGAGCATGGAGTAGGCAATTAATTTTGTAGAAGCGGCCATATCCGTCTTTGAATTGAAATATTGCGCCAAATAGCTGATCCACCAGGCGCTGATGATCAGAATGGATAAATTCAGAAAATAACTTACGATGCAGGCCAGCAGCGATTCGATAAAAGGGGCACGAACTATCCTCCCTACGGCGATCGGCAGCCCGAGAATGGTTAAATTAAACAGAGAAAGAACAAAAGGGATCAGCGCAAGTGGGGCAACGAAATTAACCAGGATCTCCTGGGGAACATTGTTCTCTTTTTTTATTTCGAGCCAGGTCTCTTTTGGCCGGAAGGCTAGCTTTTTTATTCTATCGAAAATATCTTTCACTTTGCAAAATTCTAGCATTAGCAGCCTTGCCAAAGCAAATTTGTCCTGTTAAAATCGCTTTGTATGAAGAAGATATTATTGGTTGTATTGTTTATTGTAATTTTTATAAACCTAAGCTTGGCGGGCCAAAAAGTGATGGTCAAGACGGAATGGATGTGGGAGCCGGCGGAGATCATCGAACAAAAAGACGGCGCATATAAAGTTAGCTATATTGGCTTTACCGATCGGGAAGAGTGGGTTAAGGCCGACAAGATCATTCCCGATAAGTGGATGAAAAACCAAGTGGTAATGGTCGAGCTTAAAACAGGAAAGATAACCGCTGAAGTTGCCGAGTATGAGAATAAATTATTCAAAGTTCGTTGGACCGGGCCGGACAATGCCAGCCATGAAGAATGGGTCTCTCCCGATAAATTAAAAAAATATGTTTCCCCCGAAGAGAAGAAAAAAACAACGATCGAAGAGCAGATGAAAAAATTTGAGAGTGAAAGAGCGAAAACGAAAGGAAACCTTACGGAGAAGTTTTTAGGCAAGCGGGCCGAGTGGGAAAATGCAAAAGTCGACTTTTTCAGCATTATGGGGCTTGGGACGGGTACAAATATATATATTCAGGGTTCTGGCCAGACAACCGTTGAAGCGATGCGCTATGTGAATAAACAGCTCACAATGCTTAAATATGATCTACAGCTATCCGAAAAAGAGGTGACGGAGTTAATTAATGTGATCATAGAGAACGAATTCTTAAGAATTAAACAAGAGAAATTAAACGAGTATCCCGACGAAGTATTTTTTTCCATACATTTAACGAATGGACTTGGAATGCGTTATGGAATTACCCAGTCCAGCGGCGACGTAGCGGGGGCAAAAGACATGCAGTTCTATAATATTTATTCAAAATTAATGTCAATTGCCGAAAAGATCAATAATTTAAAGCCAAGACAAGAAAAATATTAGTTTTTCCGCCTTGCCAAAGCAAGTTTCCTCTGATAAAATCGACAGCATGAAAAACAAAATATTGGTTTCACTTATGCTTCTTTTATTCTGTTGCCAAAGTGCTTTTGCTCTTTTTGGGGCGCGGCCGATGGGGATGGGGGGCGCTTTTACCGCGGTTGCAAATGATGCCAATGCTGCGTATTGGAATCCGGCCGGTTTAGCTCTTAACCCCGAGGTGTCAATTACCGGCTCCACCATGCTAAGTAATCGGAATATGTGGGTGGGAGATAATGTTGCCAATTTAAAAATGTGTTACGACACCGAAATGAATCCTTTTCAATGGATCCTTGGAATGGGGGCCGCCGCTGCTATAGCCCTTGAGAGTGCAAAATATCTTTCCGACCAAGGAGTTGTGCAAAAGGGATGGGGGAATAGCACTCCGGGAACTGCCAGAGATCAATCTTTTTCTTCCCAGGTAAATGGAACGGAGGAGATCGTTGCATTAAAGAAAAAAATTGAAGACTTGGCTAAACGGCTTGGCAAGTCCAGCGCAAAAGCTGTAAAAGATACCGCCAGTAATATTGTAAAAAATACGGATGTTAGCGTAGTCATTCCTATAACTTTGGGGGAATCGTCATCATATAATCCCGGTAATTCTTCCGGCATTTCTGCGCTCTGGAATGGGACCTGGTATCCGGTAACCTTGCTTGGCCAGGATGGCAATAAATTTAAAGTTCATTATGTGGGCTATGGCGATAATTGGGATGAATGGGTCACGGCCGACAAAATAAAAATTGAAAGCGGCCTGGATCTTTCAAATAATCCGGTCATGGTCCCTGTTACAAATCCTGTTTATACTCCAGATAAAACCAATCCGAATTACTGGGAACAACACTCAAACAAGACCCATGCGCAGTTTGCCGCCGGTCTTAGTCTTTTGAACGACTACAATCCGCCGCTCGATCAGAAGTCGAACTGGTATTCGATCACGATGGCATCCGGATTTGAACAGATGGTAGCGGTCGGCGCCAATGTTAATTTTTACGATATGACTAAAATCAGTACCAATATTCGCGGCGCGGGGGCGGACCTGGACCTGGGGGTGATCGTGCGGCCGGCCGAAGCGCTCTCCTTCGGCCTTGTAACAAAAGGGGTTCTGACGACCGATATCGTCTGGCAGGATTCCAGCCGGACCAGATATCAAATGCTGGTCAATGCCGGTGTTGCGGTCAAACCGATAAAAGCGCTGACGGTTGCTTGCGACGGAGAGAACGTATTTAATCAACAGGGCACCATGAAGATGCATTATGGCGCGGAGCTTACCGTTCTGCCCGGTGTTCTGGTCAGGGGCGGACTCTCCGACGGCAGTAAGACGGCCGGGGCAAGCGTTGCGATCGATAAGCTGATCCTTGATTATGCTTATCTTGGCGGGGCTTATGCCAAGACCCAGATGGTTGGTATGACCTGGAAGTTTTAATGTATCGTGAAATACTTAACCCGATAGAATTAAGTTCATTTGAAAATTTAAAACAGCTTCGTGCCGGCCAGCAAAAAGATTGGATCCGGACGAACTTCAAAGAGATCTTGAAGGCGCTTTTAGCCTCTAACGAAGAAAGTAATTATTATTGGAACCTCATCGGCTACATCTGCATCAACGGGAACCTCTATAAAGAAGCGGAGATGCTTTATGACGAGCTTTTCAAAAAGACCCAGCGCCAAAAAAAGAACATCGGGATGCCGGCATATCTGCGCGGGATCGCCCACTTTTTGCAAGGGAGATTTCAGGAAGCCTCCGCCGATTTTAAGATCGCCCATGCGCATGATCTGCAGATAAGGGATTTTCATACCCCATCGGCGCAAGCGGTCGCCTATATGGAAGATACGCTTTTCCCGACGCGGGAGATGATCCGCAAAAACCAGGCTAAATTAATTCACGATCTGAACGTTCCCAGAGTTTTGGGGCATGCTATTGGAAAAAATAACTTGCGGATAATCCACAAGTGGAATTCCGCTTCGCCCCTATATTCGCGCGGCGTTTCGCAAGGAGGCGGATATTTTTTGACCCTGCGGGGAGGGAAGGGGGAAGTAAAAGGAGTTGCAATAGATCCGGGGTACGATTTTTTTGATATTTTCCGTGATCTGGGGATGGGAATTGCCGATATCGATGCTTTGATCTTGACCCATGATCACGACGATCACACGCAATCGGTGGAAGCGATCCTTTCGCTCCTTGCCAAATACAACGACCATAACGAACAAAAAAAGACCAAAGTCATGGATATTTTTGGGTCGGCCGGGACGCTGCTTAAATTCCAC
>JBAYJF010000064.1:0-8489 GCA_041665245.1 Candidatus Margulisiibacteriota bacterium
AATGGGAAAACACGGGAGGCGAGGTCAATATTCCCTGCGATCATTTCAGAAACATCCTGGACGGCCAGGACTTGAATTGAAAATATTGTTGGGAGGGTCGAAAAATCCGCTCGAACTCCTTCACCATAGTTGATCGGTTCCAGCGTCCGCCCAGCAACCACGCGCGATGGGCTTACTTCAATCCCGGCAAATTTAAATGGGCTAAAGCTATCCGAAAAACTAGCCCGGGGTCGATCTTTCTCCTGTTGCATTACAAGAAAGACAAAACGGCCAAAGACCGAAGGGGCATCAATGTTTTTTGCCAGAGAAGGGGCTTTTTCCGCCCGGAACAGCGAATGCGATGGAACTCCATCTGCCAATGTATTATCCGTTATTCGTATTAATGAATTATGAAATGAAAAATCTACACCCTCAGGTTTTTGCTCATATAAATATCCCGGAAGGCACCTATCTTCTACTATTCGGTGGACGATAAGCCTTCGTCCTCCTCTGATAAAAAAACAATAATCCGCGTCAAAGGAGGCGGCATCCGATGCTCTAGCTTTTGGTATCGGTACAAAAACCGTCATGGAATATACAGGGATATGCGGGATGATCCAATGATAATTTTCAGGCAAGACACTTGGAAACATTAAGAAGTCGTTAAGAGAATGTACCGTTCTTGTCGGAGATTCCTGCCCGATAAAACCCTGGCAGGAAATAGGATAATGTTCCAACCCGCTCGATGGAAATGCAACCATCTCATGTGTGACCATAGGAAGCGGAAGGAGGTATTTCCCTTTTTCATCCGCGAGGCAGCAGCCAAAATCCAATGGGTCTGCATTTGAGTGGGTAATAAGGCTAGGGTTAAAGGGATTCTCCCTGAGCTCCTCGCTTACAACTCTTGCTTTTCCGAAATTGCTAGGATCATCAAGGCCAACCCAGCTAATTTCGCTTGGATCAACCTCGGGAAGGGTCCAAACCATCTGCCAGGCTTCAATTTGAGCGGCCGACCTTGCCTCGCTTCTGCGCTTGTCATGCATTTCTAATACATTTTTTAAATGCTGAGCATGCCGCGGTGTCGGGCCGGAATACCCGTTATATACTCCTTTAAGCGCTTTTGTCATGATGTAGTTCTCTGGCGATGGGGATAAGTTCAATAATATGCGGAGGGAGGGGGTTCCCAAAAATAAGTGAATCATCTATCCTGGCGAAGCGTTCAAGCGGTCCTAGGATTACGCCTATTTGCATTTTTCCATTTGCATCCGTGCGTCTTCCTGATTTTGTGACCAGCCTTGCAACCGGACCTGGATTGACCCTAACTTTTTTAACTGCCACATTTTCTCCTTTGTTTGAACCTTCGATGATTTATTATCGGTTTAATAATAAATGAATTTCACTCTTTTTATCTGCTTTTCGGCTTGCTCGTTTGACCCCATTGAAATTATAATCATAAAGCATTAAAATTTATTTAAATATTCCCAGGAGGTAATTTATATGCAGGAAGCAGTAACTCAATCCCCATATTTTAATTTTGTTATCATATTAATTGCTTTTATTTGGTCGCTGATCTGGAAGGGGATAGCCCTTTGGCGCAGCGCGCGGAATGAACAGCCGGTCTGGTTTACCTTTCTGTTAATTATTAATTCGCTTGGAATTCTGGAAATTATCTATCTGTTGTTTTTTCAGAAAGAAAAAAATATAACAGCTTTCAAGGTTTTGGGTGCTTTCATGGTAATTATCGCTATCCTGGTTTTGGTTGGAATGTATTTTAACAATCAAATTCTTTGGACCACAATAAATTTGATAGAAATATTGATAGGTTTAGCCGGCGGGATCGCCCTTTTAGCGGCTAAAGAGTAGTTGCCCCGCGCGATATCTTGTGCTACTATATTTTAAAAGATAACACCTTTGAAAGGAAAATAATCGTGCATATTCCAGACGGTTTTCTTGATCCAAAAATTTCAACCGGCCTTATAGGTGCAGCGGCCGCCGTTCTTGGCTGGAGCCTGGCTAAAGTAAGAGAGGTAGTAACGGCGCTGAAGCCGGCCGAAGCTTTTGCCGGAGCCGGGAGGAATGCCGGCAATATAATTGGCGGAATGAAAAGGGTTCTGACGGGGGAGGGGGAGCGGCTGATCTATAAGATGGGGATGGTGGCGGCGCTGGTTTTTGCGGCGCAGATGTTTAACTTTCCGATAAGCAGCGGAACATCTGGCCACCTGATCGGTGGTGTTTTTGCCGCAGTTATCCTTGGCCCATTTGCCGGATCGATCATTATTGCAGCTGTTTTAGCTGTGCAGATGCTCTTTTTTGCCGATGGCGGATTATTGGCAATTGGCGCAAATATCATTAACATGGCTCTTTTTGGGACTATGCTTGCCTACTATATATACTACCTAATTAAGAGGATAGCTCCCGAATGGTTGGCGATTGCGGGTGCGGCCTGGGCTTCAGTCCCTTTAGCTGCGTTTGTCTGTGCAGTCGAGCTTGGGTCATCTGGAACGATTCCGTTTGAAATAGTTGTTCCGGCGATGGTGAAAGTCCATATGGTTATCGGTATTGCCGAAGCGTTGATTACGCTGGCGCTTGTAAATATTTTCCGCAATCTGCAGAAGAGATAATCTTAGTCATGAAGAAATTATTTTATGTTTCCATTATTATTGCAATAGCGGCTGCTTTTTTTGCTTCTTCGCATCCAGATGGGCTTGATTTTGTTTCCGAAAAATTTGGTTTCTCAGAAAAAGGGCAGGAGCGGGGGGCTGTTATGGCTGGCTATGCTATTCCACATTTTTCCGAAGGCAGAATTTCCTCTTCCCTGGCTGGGGTGGCCGGAGTATTAATAACTCTTAGCATTTTCTGGCTAGCGGTATTCGTTATAAAAAAAAGAAAGTTCGATATTAAGCGGAATATTATTTTGTTATCTTTTTCAGTTGTGCTGATATCCTTACCGGTTTTTGCCGCTCGGCCGCTAGTAACGGACGATATATATACGGTCTTTCCGGGAGGATATGAATTAGAGATCGGTTATTCTACTACGCAAAATCAAGCTTCTTCTATCAATTCCGCTAATCTATCTATTAAGAGAGGGATCTTGTCTAACGTTGATCTGGGGATCGAAGTCCCATACACGATGTCGACCCCTTCGGGGCTTAATGATGTTTTTTTGCACGCCAAGTATCGTTTCTGGGAAGGGGATGCGGCTGAGGGGCTGACTGCAAGGGTCGATTACAAATTTAATAATGGTAATATAAACCAGGGTTTGGGGAGCGGGGATAGCGACTATGGCTTTCTACTCATCGGTTCAAAAATGTTCGGGCTAACAAAAACTCATTTCAATGTTGGATATGTCCTAACCGGGGTCAACGCAGGGATCCAGTCGGATGATTATATTGCCTACACTTTAGCCCTGGAACAGCCTGTTTGGGGAGAAAAGGGGGAGGTTGTTGCCGAATATGTTGCCAACAATGCCGCCCAGCCCAACCCGGCTTTTATCCAGCTTGGCGCGCGCTATATTGTTTCGAGCGGTTTAAAAATCGACGCCGGCTATAGTAAGGGGCTAAATAGCAATTCGATCAAAAACAGCGCAACCGTCGGGGTTCACTGGGAAATTTAGCTATTTTAAAATAGAGTGAAATTTTCTCCAAGACTGTACGATAAATAACTGGTAGACAGAATTGCATTTAGTTGCGATAATATCTAGGTTAGGTCGAGTTTAATGGTTTAGCGATTGAAGAGTTGCGTCTTGGATCCTAAGTTGTCCTCGTAAAAGGCCGCTTATATCATTAAATCCGCAAAAAAATTTATTTAAGGAGAACATATAATATGAAAAGCATATTCGTAGGAAATCTGCCCTGGTCCACGACTGATGCCGATCTTTCAGCAAAATTTTCTGAATTCGGCGCAGTTATTTCAGCCAGAGTGGTAACCGATAAATTCACAGGCAAGTCCCGTGGATTCGGATTTGTTGATATGTCTGACGAAGACGCTCAAAAAGCTATAGCTGGTATGACCGGTTATAAATGGGGCGATCGTGAATTGACAGTCAATGAAGCTAAGCCTAAGACCGAAAATCGTGATAGAGACGGTGGCGGTCGCAGAGATTTTAGTCGGTTCTAAACAGACCGTTAAAAAAAACAAGAAGCCCTGCTCGAAAGAGTGGGGCTTTTTTGTCTGCCCTCCTTCGGCGCCTGCCTGACGGCAGTCAGGGGTAAACCGGTAGGCAGGCCAGATTTAGTTGACATTGTCGATATGATTTGCGATAATACAGAGGTTGGGTCGAAGTTAATGGTTTAGCGATTGAAGAGTTGCGTCTTAGATCCTAAGTTGTCCTCACAAAAGGCCGCTTACATCATTAAATCCGCAAAAAAATCTATTTTAAGGAGAACACATAATATGAAAAGCATATTCGTAGGAAACCTGCCCTGGACAACGACTGATGCCGATCTTTCAGCAAAATTTTCTGAATTCGGTACGGTCAATTCAGCCAGAGTGGTAACCGATAAACTCACAGGCAAGTCCCGTGGTTTCGGATTTGTTGATATGTCTGACGAAGACGCCCAAAAAGCTATTGCCGCAATGAGCGGTACTAAGTGGGGCGATCGTGAATTGACAGTCAATGAAGCTAAGCCTAAGACCGAAAATCGTGATAGAAACGGTGGCGGTCGCAGAGATTTTAGCCGGTTCTAAATTTAGACCGATAAAAAACAAGAAGCCCTGCTCGAAAGAGTGGGGCTTCTTTGTTTCCCGGCGAAGTTGACAAAAAAGGAGTGCCTTGTCATTATTGTATGTGAAAGTATGAACTCTTCTAAAGAAAATAGTTTGGGTATTTCCTTTGCCCTGAATTTTTTAACGAGCCTAATTCAGATCGCGGGGGGGATACTTTCCGGCAGCCTTTCTTTAATATCCGACTCTCTCCACAATTTAAGCGACTCGATCGCATTAATAATAAGCTTATTCGCCCTTAAACTATCGATCAAAGAAAATACCGAAACTAAGACCTTTGGATATAAAAGAGCGGAAATTTTGGCCGCGCTTTTTAACGCCTGTATGTTGATCGTTGTTTCACTTTTCCTTTTTAAAGAAGCCTTTGTCAGGCTCGCTAGCCCGCAGGCTATAAATAGCCCATTAATGCTTATTATTGCGTGCGTCGGTTTGGTGGCGAACCTTATTTCGGTCTTTATTCTTAAAGGGCACGCCCATTCCGATATGAATATCCGGACGGCTTACTTGCACTTGTTTTCCGATTTTTTATCTTCGATCGCTGTGATCTTTGGAGCGGTCTTGATCTATTTCTTTAAGGTGGATTGGATCGACCCGGTCTTGACCATATTAATCGGGCTTTATGTTTTGAAGGGCGGCTATCAGATCATTGAAGAGAGTATCCATATATTAATGCAAAATGTCCCGAAAGGGGTAAACCTGGAAGAGATCCGGGCCAAGATCGAAGAATTTAGCCAGGTAAAAGATCTACACCATGCGCATCTTTGGTCGGTGACTGAAAGGGAAATTCATTTTGAAGCGCATATCAATCTTGTTAAGGATATAGCAGTTAGCGAGACTTGCAGATTGAACGAAGAGATAAACAAAATGCTGGAAGAAAAGTTTTCTATCAGCCATGCGACTCTTCAGTTCGAATTCGAAGCTTGCAAAGGGATTTCATTGATCAAGAACTAGTTGGGGGGTAAATGACAATCGTTAAAGATAAGAAGCTTTCATCACTGGATAATTTTCTTACACTCTGGATATTTTTGGCAATGGCCTTTGGAGTTGCCGTCGGTTATTTTTTGCCGGGCGTAGAGAAGTTTATAAATGTTTTTTCATTCGGAAATACAAATATCCCCATCGCGATCGGTCTTATGTTGATGATGTATCCTCCGCTGGCCAAAGTTAAATATGAAGAATTGGGCGACGTTTTTCATGATTATAAAGTGCTTGGATTATCCCTGATCCAAAATTGGATCATCGGGCCGATCCTGATGTTTTTGCTGGCGATCATCTTTTTACGTGGTTATCCGGAATATATGGTCGGCCTAATATTAATTGGCATTGCACGCTGTATTGCGATGGTCATTGTCTGGAATAAACTGGCGGATGGGGATACGGAATATGCGGCCGGCTTGGTCGCCTTTAACAGTGTTTTTCAGGTATTGTTTTATAGTCTTTATGCCTGGATCTTTATTACCATCCTTCCACCATTTTTTGGCCTGGCTGGAATGGCAATAAAGATCAGCATTGGTCAGGTGGCTCAAAGCGTATTTATTTACTTAGGAATTCCATTTATTGCCGGATTTCTCACACGATTTTATCTGATCAAAGCCAAAGGGGCGGATTGGTATAATTCGAAATTTATGCCAAGGATCAGTCCAATTACCCTGATCGCTTTGCTATTTACAATTGTAGTTATGTTCAGCTTGAAGGGGAGTATTATTGTCCAGATCCCATTTGATGTCTTGATCATTGCGGTCCCTCTCCTGATCTATTTTGTAGTTATGTTCTTGTTCAGCTTTTTTATGGGGAAGATCTCGGGCGCTGGTTATGCGAAAACAGCGACCCTTTCTTTTACTGCCGCGAGCAATAATTTTGAATTGGCGATCGCGGTAGCAGTGGCGGTATTTGGGATCAATTCAGGGATGGCCTTTGCAGCGGTGATCGGTCCGTTAGTTGAAGTGCCGGTGATGATCTCGCTGGTAAATGTCTCTTTGTTTTTTAAGGATAAATTTTAAGCCCGCCTTGTTCCCTTCCAACCATGCGCTCCAGCCAGTCTGGCCCTTGCGGAGGCTTCGGCCTTTTTCTTGCTAGTCGAAGAGCCGACGATCTTGCCGGTTTCCAAAGCTATGATCTTCCAGGGCTTGGCACCTGTCCCTTTTTTAATCTTATATGGCATAGCAGGGATAGGGTAACATATATTTTTTAATGTGTTAAGCCCTGAATAAATGGGCAATTTATTATATTTGGCATACGGATAAGAAAAATATTGTAACATGTGTGGGATGAGTGAGGGAAAAAGGCCCTTTGGCATTAAGCCAAAGAGCCTTTTAAATTAAACTTGTTAAGCCTTAGAAATAAAACCTAACACCGGTGAAAGTTGACCCCGGTGCAGCTAGGAAAGCGAGGGCAGCTGTGTTGGCTCCGCTAAGTTCTGTTTTTTGATAACTGATAAGATCGAAATTGGCATAGACGCCAACTTGTTCGGAGAAAGCATATTCCGCCGTGAACAGCCCGGAATAGGTAAGGGTCGTTTCGGGTGCCCCATTCCAAGAGGAGAAATATCGGTTTGCCAGCAATTCAAGGGCCCAACCGAGTTTGAGTGAATTGATCTTTGAGATCTCCTTATTGAACCTTACCATCACCGAATTGTCATTATAGGTCCCGTTCAAAGTATTGTCGGAAGAGAACCCAAGATCCACGGTGCCGTTAGCGATGGATCCGAAGCGTAAGTATGGCATCCCGCTTTCATAACCGACGGTCAAGGCTAGCGATGACGTTGCCAAACTTGCGATCAGAGCGAGAAGAAGTAGTATCTTTTTCATTTTTTCACCCCCCTTTTTTTATTGAGAATAACCGATCGAGCTTTAGAGATAGATCCTAACACCGGTGAAGGTTGACCCGGGCGACCCTAGGAAAGAAAGGTCCGCCGTGTTATCTCCAAAGAGAGTCACTTGCGTATAATTGAGAACACGGAAATTGGCATAGACGCCAATTTGTTCGGAGAATGCGTATTCCGCCGTGAACAGACCGGAATAAAGTGTGCCTACAAGCTGAGCGGCAGCGGCTGGGATGTCGTATCGGACAGCCATTAATTCAAGGCCCCAACCGAGTTTAAGCGACCCGAAATTAGTAACCTCTTTATTTAATCTTAATAGGGCGCTTTGCATGTTTTCGTCCCCGCTAAGATAGCTAACCGTAGAGACACCAAGATCAACTGTGCTGCCGGCGATGGATCCGAAACGCAGATAAGGAATGCCGCTTTCATAACCGACGGTCAAGGCTAGCGATGACGTTGCGAGGCTTGTGATCAGAGTCAGAAAAAGAAATATTTTTTTCATTAATAACCCCCTTTGTTCGAATTGAGAATAACAGAAAGATAAACTAAATTCAATTGGCAATATTTATTAAATAACATTGAAATTATCAACATAATAACATGATAGAGAATTAAGAGAGGAATAATAAAATGGTTAGACTTGCAAATAGGGTTTCTTCGGTCCCAATTTTAAAAATGGATAAGGTTATTGCGGAAGTTAGGCGCTGGGAAGCGAGCCATCCCGGCCAAACCGTCAGGCAGTTTACATTAGGCGATACGGCCTTTGGGCCTCCGCAGCGATTAAACACGGCTCTGCGCAATACGATCGGAGCGCGTCCGCATAAATATGGACCAGTGGCAGCCGAGGCCCAAACCTTGCAGGTTTTAGCGCAGGACTTTGAAAGAATGGGGATAACCGGGCAGGATCCGCAAACAAATCTTTGTGTGACGAACGGAACGCTGGAAGGTTTTACCTTAACGGCGCTGG
>JBAYJF010000065.1:0-8216 GCA_041665245.1 Candidatus Margulisiibacteriota bacterium
ACATTGACAGATACCACAGTATCAGATTGTAAAACATATTATTATACTGTAAGAGGAAAGGATGCTTGCACGCCAGCTGGAAACGAAGAAGGGAATATGACTCAGCAAACGGTAACACCTCACGATTATATCGCTCCTGAATTTGCTGGAAATGCGGAGGTAACTGTTATCCCGGGAAACGGATCAATAGCTGTTTCTTGGTCGGGAGCAAGCGATCCGGACAGTGATCTAGCTGGTTATCTTGTTGTTAGGAGAGAGGTTGCTGCTCCAACTGGCGTGCCTGAATCGGCACATGATAATTCGGATGGAACTGATTATGGCGCCGGTATTGCTTTAGGAGACGGGCTGATAGTTTACAAAGGCGCTAATACGAACTTTGTTGATCAATTCAATCTACAAAACGGCGTGGGATACATATACAAAGTGTTTGCGTATGATACCGCGACCGCTAGAGATAATCCTGGTGCGGCAGTAAAGCAACAAGGACGAAATTATTCGACCCAACCTATTTCAAATGCGAATGCAGGGGTAGTTGGCATTGCGCCCGATAAGGTTGCCTGGCCGCGGGCATTTGCTGGCCCGCAACCTGGGCAGATAACAATAAAATGGGTAAATCCGTTTATTGGCATAAATGGATTTGATCAGGATAAGGCAAATAACTATGGAGGGGCATTAATTGTTTATACAAACGATATTAGACAATGGGGAGTAATAGCCCCGGGTGCCGATGGAATGACAAAAGTTGATGTTCCGATCCCTGGATTCGCAGAAAACCCCAATAATCCGCCTCCAACAAATGCGGAAGAATCAACCAAAGTTCTGGATGGGCTTAATCCTGCGAATGCATATTATTTTAAAATATTTCCGTATAATCTAGTGGCAGGGAACAATGTAAATACGAGGAAAGTTCAGGCTGATGGTGCGATGACAGCCGCAATGCCTGCTGCTGTAGTCCAAGCAGGAGATCCTCAAGCTGCGGCAACCGAAGCTAGTTTTGGCCCATTTGTGAAAGTCGATGGAAAACTGGGAATATTTAATATTGTTCTTCCCTTTGATCCGATCGAGAATGGGAATGCCTTGAAAATATCCGACTTGGTAAACAAAGTGAATGGAAATGCCAGGGTAGTTACATCTATCAGTTATTGGGACACGGCTAACCAGAAAGTAGTAGCTTATATATATGATAAAGATGGGAATGTAGCGCTTAAAAAAGGAACGGATGCAAATCCGCAGGATGTGAAAGTCGCGGCTTTCATGGGTTACCAGGTCCAGATCAGTGCAACGAGCAATGAGCGGTTTATTTTAAGGAGTAAATAAAAGTTGAAGAGATTTCTTATCGGAATATTAATTGCTAGCGCGATCTTGGCAGGCGCCAATGCCGAGCAGATGCCGTTCCAGCTCTTTTATTGGATAGCCGGAAACGTTGCTGACATCAATGGAAATTCTGCCAATGGCAGGACCGTAGTGCTATATGATCCAAATTCGCCGAATAACAAAGCGACAGCTACAATTGTTGGTAACACATTTATCTTGAATGCCTACGATATGTATCCAAACGAACCGGTCCCGGGACAAACGCTCAAACTCGCGATCGCAAAAGGGCCCGACGGCTTCGGAATGGATCCGATCGATGTTGTGATATCGGATAAAGGGGCGATCGTTTATGCGGGGGCGGATTCGCCGATCAAACTGGCGCAAGGAAGCGGAGTAGATACGCCGGACGTGCCGGATAAGCCGGTAGTAGTTGTTGCAAAGAAGCCGGAGCCGGCGCCGAAGATCAAGATATTATTTGGAAATAGGCTCTATCAGAAGGATCTGGTTGCCAAAGGATATAAACAGGTCGTATCAGCTAAACCGGAGATAAAAGTTGAGGTTTCGATCGACGACCCATATACTTTGGCCAGCGATATCAGCGGCTATACGATCGTGATCGACGAGAATAATGTAAATTCAAAAAATATTAATCTGGGGGCCGGAGATATCAAGGAAAAAAGTGTTTTGTCCGGGTCGTCCGACCAAAATCCGAAAATATCGGGGATAAAAATATCCAGCACGTTGGCCGAAGCGCTTTCCGAAGGGAAACATACGATCAAAATTACTGCCAAATCAAGCGGCCAAAATGGCCTGCAAACCACAGCAATTGAAACTGCCGATGTAGAAGTCATAGGCGGAGAGCTAAGAGTGCTTAATCAACCGCTGGCATATCCAAGCCCCTTTAGCGCAACAAAAAATGGTGAAGTGTTTATCCAGTACGAACTTTCAGCTGATGCGGATATCAATGCCTATATATCGTCCGTGGATGGCACGGTCGTAAAGAAATATATGATCAATTCGGGGGTAGAAGGGGGAAGGGCGGGGATAAATAAGATCACCTGGAACGGAAGAGCCGATCAGGGCTTTGTTTGTGGGAATGGGATCTATGTTGGGATAATTGCGGCGCGGGAATCCGGAAAAGTGCTGCAGCGCTTCAGACTTACGATAGTAAATTGATCCGGTAAAGAATAAGCGGTTAAGCTTTTATTTTCTTTTCAAGGTTGATCAGGGTATTGCGATGGATCCCGAGTATTTTTGCTGCGACCCCTTTTTTTCCGCCGGCTTTTTCAAGTGCATTTTTGATGAAATCCGCTTCAAATTTATTGACCGCCGACCTGAATTTTAATTCGCTTGAGATCAAGGCGGGGTCCAGGTTCTTTTTTATTTCTGATGGGAGCTGCTCCGCATTTATTACATTATTTGAATTTAAAACAACGAGCCTTTCGACCATATTCTCTAGTTCGCGTATGTTCCCGGGCCAATCATAATCAATGAATAAATTAAGCGCCTCTTTGCTGAAGCCTTTGATCTTTTTGTTGAATTCCCGATTGTATTTATTCATGAAATGGTTGATCAAGAGCTCGATATCTCCCCTTCTTTCGCGCAGCGGGGGGAGATGGATCGGGACGACATTTAGCCTGTAAAATAGGTCGTCTCGAAAGCGCTTGTTCTTTACTTCGCTTTTAATATCGGAATTTGTCGCGGAGATTATCCTTATATCGACCGGGATGGGCCGGCTGCCGCCAACTCTTTCGACCTCTTTTTCCTGCAGGACCCGCAGGATCTTGGCCTGCATCGGAAGCGGTAGGCTGCCGATCTCATCTAAAAATATCGTGCCGCCGCTGCTTATTTCAAACTTGCCGATCTGCCGCTCAAGGGCGCCGGTAAACGAGCCCCTTTCATGCCCAAAAAGCTCCGATTCAAGCAGGTTCTCCGGTATCGCGGCGCAATTTACCGCGACGAATAGATTGTTTTTTCGCGGGCTCCGGTTATGGATCGCTTTAGCAACGAGCTCTTTTCCGGTACCGGAGTCTCCGGTTATCAGGACGGTTGAATTGCTTTGGGCAACATCCTCGATAACTTTAAAGATATTGCGGATCTGAGCGCTTTTGCCGATGATCTTTTCGAATTGGTAGCTGGAGGTATAAAGCCGGCGCATTGAAAGATTTTCTTTTTGCAGTTTCTTTTTTTCGAATATTTTCTGCACTTGCTCGCAGAGCGCCTGGATATCGAAAGGTTTCGTAATGTAATCGTAGGCACCGGAGCGGATCGCTTCAACCGCTCTGCCAACCGTCACAACCGCCGTAACCATTATTATTTCTATAGAATCATCGACATTTTTTATCATCTTGAG
Source organism: Candidatus Margulisiibacteriota bacterium (assembly GCA_041665245.1). Classification (GTDB taxonomy): domain Bacteria; phylum Margulisbacteria; class WOR-1; order O2-12-FULL-45-9; family XYB2-FULL-48-7; genus JBAYJF01. The sequence continues at coordinate 3,668 of JBAYJF010000065.1, forward strand.
AACTTCGATCCCGTCGATCTCCGGCAGATTGATATCGAGCAGGACAAGATCGATATGTTGTTGTTTGACGATCGTTAAAGCGTCTTTGCCCGTAGAGGCGAGGTGGACCGTGTAAGTATCTTGAAGGAGCATTTGCATCGATTGGCGCATGCTTTTTTCGTCATCAACAACAAGAACGTTATGCTTTATCATTTTTTGATCGGTTAACGGCGGAAGTTATCTTAAGTTTTTCCCGATAATAAGCAACGGTTCGGCGATCCAGCGTTATCCCTATTTCCTGCATCTGAGCCATGATTTTTTCATCGGAGAGGGGCGCCTGTTTGTCTTCTTTTTCAATTATTCCGGCAATAAGCGCTTTCATTTTTGAAGCGGTCACTCCTTTTGGCCCCCGCGGGCAGAGAAATTTCAGATTATATACCCCCTGCGGGGTTTGCACGAACTTCTCTGCGATCGCGCGGGAAATTGTCGACGGATGCAATCCAAATTCATCCGCCAGGCTTTTTTGCGAAAGAGGCTTAAGGAACATTTCCCCTTTTTCCAAAAAATCCTTTTGCTCTTCAATTATCTTTCGGCCGATCTTTTCTAAAGTTTCACCTCTTTTGGTGAAATCCTCCAGAAGGTCTTTGGCCCGTTTTAATTTATCGTTCAAAAAATCCCTTGTTTCGCCGTCGGTCTTGGGATCGTTTAGCATCTTCATGTATGTTGGCGAGAGGCTAAGCTGCGGTCCGTATTTTTGCTCTAAGCAGACCACCTTATATTTTCCGTTATCTTCATCCACCGAAAATGAGGGGATGATCTGACGGGGAGTTTTTCCAAAAGCTGCTCCGGGATAGGGAGTTAAATTGTTCTTGATATAATTAATTATTTCCGAAACTCCGCTTTCTGTTATGCCGAGACTTTTTGAAATGGCCTTTGTATTTCCTTTTTCAATATCATCAAGATGGTCATTAACGACTTTTGTCAGGAGCTCTTCCAGTTCCGGACTTTCAAAATCATAAGCTAGGATCTGTAATAGTAAACATTCTTTTAGGTCGCGCGCCGCAATCCCGTCCGGCTCAAATTGCTGGACGATCTTTAAAACAATATCTATCTCTTCGCGTGTTGTTTTATGTTTTTTTATTAGCTCAGCCTGAAGGGTGGGGTAATTCGAAAGATAGCCATTATCATCAATGCTATGAATTAGCTCTTTAGCTATTTCATCGGTCTTTTCATCCAGATCTTCTAATTTAAGCTGAGAAAGGAGGTGGTCTACCAGGGACTTTTCGGTGGATTTGATGTTTTCAAGGCCGGGCAGTTCGGTAAAATCGGCTTCTTTTTTTATTTTTTTATCGGAATTTAAGAAACGGATAAATTCGGCGTATTCGTCCGCCCTTTCAACTTCCAACATGACATTTTCTTCGGATTCTTTATGGATATGGTCGATCAGTTCAATATAAGGGAGGCTTATAACTTTAAGCATTTGAAGGATGCGGGGAGATAGGTGCATGGCAAGCGACTGCTGGAGGCTGGTTTGCATGCCCAAGTTAATCATAGTATAATGAATTATATCACAGGCACGACGCGGGGCCTGCCTACGGCAGGTAAATTCCGCAGCCCGGTACCTGCCTGCCGGCAGGCAGGGCTCGTCAGGGGATGGGGGAAGATGATAGTATATGTTATTCAGGATGAAAGTGGACGTATTTATACAGGGATGACAAATGATGTCGCCCGACGTGTAAAAGAACATAATTCTGAATGGCAGAAGTCAACAAAAACAGGAAAAAACTGGAAGTTGGTTTTTTCCCAAGTGTGCGAATCAAGATCCGAAGCCAGGCAATTAGAAAAGTATCTTAAAAGTGGTTCCTTCCGAGAAAAGCGTTCTAGTTTGTTATTTTATCGCGGGGTAGAGCAGCCCGGTACCTGCCTGCCGGCAGGCAGGGCTCGTCAGGGTGGGGTTGAAGATGCTAGTATTAAGTATCCGCGTCGCGGGGTAGAGCAGCCCGGTAGCTCGTCAGGCTCATAACCTGAAGGTCGCAGGTTCAAATCCTGCCCCCGCTATTTTTTTCATTCTTTCATTGCCGAAACGCAATTTTGCGTCTTTTAGAGATTACCTCCTAGGACTGACGATGGCAGGTTTGATAGAATGGTTTTTTTGGTTATTTTTATTAAGCAATCAACTTGTCTCAACTCTAAAGGAGGGGCTGCCGATGAAACAATATTCTGTTTATAGGAAAATGATGTTGGTCGTCCCCATCGTTGTTGAGCTTAGGAGCCTCTCTTACAAGGATACCTTGCTGATGAGCTTGTGAAAATCAAGCGAAAAGAGAGAAAAAGATTATATTCTTCCTTGAGTTTTATCCCCGCTTTTTTTTCTTGTAGCCGCCGGAATTATCATTGATCCCTCCCAAAACCTTTTTCAGGTATTTTTACTTCGGTACTGCCACGGTTCTTCCTAAAAACATATAACTTCCCGAAAGTAGTTAGAGTGCAGTGAAGGTATTGTATAATGGTCACAAGGAGTACAAACGGCCACGAATAGAGGTGATCGCAATGAAGCTGGTCATGGATGCCATTTACCCGCAGAATAAAGCGTCTGAAAGGACGCTCGCGGCTTGTGCCATTATGGATAGGATGGAAGGGAGGCCGGTTCAGCCGATCAGAACCGTGGCCGAGCCGGAGATAATTTTGAATATATCGACGACGGAGGCGAGGTTGTGAGGGGTATCTATAAATTAAGGAAGAAAAAAATGTTAAACAATGATGAGTTAAAAGAATTGCATGAAAAATGGGTGGCTGTCGCTAAAGAAAAAGCGATCCTATTAGATATGATATCCTTACAAGGCAGGTATCCCAATGAGAATGAACAGAAAACTATTAATCTCTTAACAGAAAAAGAAAATAGGATTTTTTGGGAAGCGACTGGCTGGGAACTAAATAGCAATGAAGCTGGAGGGAAATAAGGATTTTGATGATGCTACTGCATACAGTAATTATGTTGTATAATAAGAAATATTGGTTGTTGATTATGCATTACACAGAGGGCCCTAGTGTTTGTACAATATAGTCTTATAGAAACTGAAGAATGTTGACATTTACAATCAAAAGAGTACCATTTTAAACAGCACCCTCAAATATGAAATTATTATATATATCAGCCGATAACAAGGGGGAGGGATAGAAAATGGAAAATACTATATCGTTTACTCAAGATGCAAAGCCTTTTATCCTTGATATCTTTAACAAATCAATTGACAAAGAGGGCTTCGTTGTTGAGAAGGATAACCCACAAAAGAGGGTAATCGCTTTGGATGGAGAAACAGTCAAAGCCAAAGAACTGGCTGCAATAAAAAAGGGCTCATTGGTATTTGTCAAATCTGATGTTATATCACTTGTTGAGCTTGCAGATACAATTAAATAATGGGTTTAGTCGACATCGCTAAAAAAATCCTGTCAAAATTTCCCGGCATAAAAATTTCCGTCCTAGAAAATCTCCACTTAGAAATAAATACTACAATAAATCAACCAGGTGCAATAACAAACAATATGCTTAAAATAAACCCAACAAAATTATCAGAAGAAGACCGAGAGGAAATAAGGGGATTTATTAGATCGGAGCTGGAAAATGGGGCAACATTATTGGAAACAAGCTCTGAGGAAATGATCGGACAGATTAAAAAAGAGGAATCAACGGAAGAGACAGAGCGCCTACTGAACTTTTTAAGAGATAAAATTCCGTCACAAGACTTGAGTGTTTGGAGAGCCTCCCTCTACTTGAGAAGTTTGTATAGAGCCAACAAGAAAGAAAATGTTCAAGAAATAAAAGATCAAATAATTGAAAGATATGGAGATAGGGGCAGAAACATCGCAAATTTATGCTCGGCGAATTATCTGGAGGATTTCTTCATCCCTTTGTATGACTCATATTCTGGGGAAGCTAAAAAAGAGGCATTTGTAGAGACATATGATGATATAGTAACGAATCATCCCTTTTCAATATTTGTAAATGCACAAATGACGAAATCCGGCCTTGAAGAAGAAATTGTCTCTAGAAAAAAATATGGTATAAAACTTCTAAACATCCACGGTATTGGTAAAAGCAATATAAAAATCATAAATGAAGTAATTACAAAAATTGAAGATGAATTGGAAAGTGTTAGCATGAAGAAGGAAGTGAATAGTATTTCTGTGAAAATATTATTCAAATAAAAGCTTCTTTAGTGTCAACGTTGGACACATATCCTTCTAAAAATATTTACCGTATGAAAGGTGGATATCTATGACAAGGCAAGCCGTTGTTTATAGTGTTTTGGTTGCTTCTCCTTCAGATGTTGTTAGAGAGAGGCAATCTGTTGTTGAAGTTATTCAGGCTTGGAACGCAAGCAATTCAAAGCAATACGGCGTGATTTTAGAAGCCGTTCTTTGGGAGACACATTCAACCCCAGAAATGGGAAATCGTCCGCAAGAGATCATTAATAAACAAATAGTCAGGGAAAGTGATATTTTAATTGGTGTTTTTTGGACTCGCATTGGGTCTAAGACTGGGGAAGCAGAATCAGGAACAATCGAGGAA
>JBAYJF010000066.1:0-8197 GCA_041665245.1 Candidatus Margulisiibacteriota bacterium
AGGGTGGGCTCGAGCGATCAAAAAGGACGTTGAGCTTTCTTTTAAGATGGTTCCCAAGATCAAGCATCTCAATCTATCTATTTCAACATCAAAAATAATGCTGGACCTTAAATTCATGGGAAAAACTTCGGAGGACGAAATTATTTCTAAAATGACGGAAGCTGTAGACACCGCTTATAAACTCGGAGCGGAGACAGTTGGTGTGAATGCCGAAGACGCTTCGCGCACAGACATTGATTATTTGATCAGTTATGGAAAAGCGGCAAAAGAACATGGAGCCAAGAGACTCCGTTATTGCGACACATTAGGGGCCGACGATCCTCAGACGATCTATGAAAGGATCAAAACTTTAGCTCAGGAAGTTAAATTGCCGATAGAACTGCATTGCCACAACGATATCGGAATGGCCGTTGCCTGTTCTGTCATGGGAGCCAAGGGGGCGATCGATGGCGGACAAGATGCTTATATCAATACGACAGTAAATGCGGTCGGAGAAAGGGCTGGGAATGCCGATCTTCTTTCCGTTCTATTAGCGCTTAAATATGCGAGCGGGTTAAAAGATAAAAACCTGCTCCCTGATGGAATAAAACTAAATAAAGCCTGGCAGATCGCCAATTATGCTTCCTATGCTTTCCGGATCCCGCTACCGGTGAACCAGGTTGGTGTTGGAGGAAATGCTTTTGCGCATGAATCCGGGATCCATGCCGATGGCGCGCTCAAAGATCGGCGCAATTATGAATTATATGAATATGAAGAGCTTGGCCGCGGCGAACCGGAATTGGTTGATACCGGACGCTTGATCACGGTCGGTGAATATAGCGGGATCAAAGGGTTCCGAAATGTATATGGAAAATTGGAAGTCGAATTTAAAGATGATAAAGAAGCGGAAAAGATATTGGAATTGGTCCGCTATGCCAATGTTCACACGCAGAAACCATTAACAAAAGCAGAGCTTTTGTTCGTTGCCCGCTTCCCGGAACAGGCCAGAAAGATATTGACCGTTACTCCTGAATAAGGGGGATACATGATGAAGGTTGGAATTATCGTCGGAAGTAAATCTGATCTTCCGATCGTTGAAAAAGTTGAAGCACAGCTTAAAGAATTCGGCATCGAATATGATATAACCATTGCCTCCGCCCACCGCACTCCAAAAGAAGTTGAAGAATACGCAAGATCCGCTGAAAACAAATATGATCTTATAATTGCCGGTGCAGGCATGGCGGCGGCTCTTCCGGGAACCATTGCGGCGCACACGATCCTCCCGGTAATTGGGATCCCGATCCATTCAAATGGCTTGCAAGGGCATGATGCTCTTTTTTCCATTGTCCAGATGCCGCCCGGCGTTCCGGTCGCAACGGTCGCTATTGACGGCGGAAAGAATGCTGCCGTTCTTGCGGCGCAGATATTGGCCCTTAAATATCCCGAATTAAAAAGCAAATTAGTCTCTTTAAAGAAAAAATTAGCAGAAGGATAAGATGATCGATACAATTATCGCTCTGTCCCTCCTTGTTTTTATGTTTTTGGGTTTTCGCTCCGGCCTGGCGCGTACGGCAGGCAGCGTTGTTATGGTCTTTATTGCGATCTACCTCGGCAATCTTTCTTTGGATAAACTTGTGGGGATCGTTCCTGCCGTTTCCCAAACGGGAAGCCTGGTCTCTATCCTTATTTTTATATTTGTTTGGCTGGTTGCGTTCGTTATTCTTGACCTGGTCTTGGGATTATTGTTAAAAAGGGTCATACAAATTACCGTCCTTGGACCATTGGACAAAGTTGGCGGACTAATCGTTGGTATCTTCAGAGGGCTTTTGATCGTTGGAATTTTGCTGCAGGTTAGCTTGGCTTTCCCGCTCCCATCAAATTATAAGCTTGCTGCGCTTAATTCAATAACCGCTAAATTTTCAATGGCGACCTTTCAGTGGGCCTTTCCTTTGGCGAAAAAATGGGCTCCCTATATCAAAGTTGAGATGAAGGATGGAACATTGGAGCATATTAATATTAAAGAAAATATTAACAAAACGGTTACCAAAGAGATCGAAGCAATAAAATCACTTAAGCTTAATGTTTCTTCCGAAGCTATAAAAGATGCCGGGGAAAAGATCGAACAATTGTTAAATGATCAAAAAATTATCCCGCTCAAAGTTACTGCCGAAGCCTCTCGGAAGAAGAGACATATAAAATGAAGTATCTGGTCCTGATCGGCGACGGGATGTCGGACCTCCCCCTCAAAGAGCTCAAAGGGAAAACCCCTCTTGAAGCGGCAAGGACCCCAAATATGGATCATCTGGCCCAGCATGGCGTTTGCGGCTGGGTGAACAATGTTCCAAAAGGGATGACTCCGGGGTCAGACGTTGCTGCCATGAGTATTTTTGGATACGATCCGAAAAACTATTATACCGGGCGCGGACCGCTCGAAGCGGCAAGCTTAGGGGTTAAATTAAACAAGGATGAAATAGCTTTTCGCTGTAATCTTGTATCCGTAAAAGACGGCAAAATGCATGATTTTACCGCAAATCATATCAGCACAAAAGAAGCGGATAAAATACTTAAGCTGTTAAACAGCAAGATAGGAAGCAAAGAAATAAAATTTCATACAGGGTTGTCTTATCGTCATTTGTTGGTCATGAAGGAGGGAGTTGGGGATTCGGAGTTGGGAGCTAAGGGATTGAAAACAACTCCGCCGCACGACATTACCGGCAAAAAAATCGGTAAATATTTACCACAGGGCAAAGGAAAAGAGGTCTTGTTAAAGCTGATGAATGAAAGCGAAGTTATCCTGCATCAAATGAAAACTAAAGCGACGCTGATCTGGCCGTGGGGGCAGGGGAAGCTTTTGCCGATGAAAAAATTGAAAGAAAAATATGGCTTGAAAGGCGCTGTAATTACGGCTGTCCACCTTTTGAAGGGAATTGGAAAGATCTTGGGGATGAAAGTCATAAATGTTCCGGGTGCGACAGGATATCTTGATACGAATTACAAAGGGAAAGCGGAATATGCTATCAGAGCGCTAAAAGATAATGATATTGTGTTTGTCCATGTCGAAGCGCCGGATGAGGCGGGGCATGAAGGAGATGTGAAAAAGAAGATCCGAGCGATCGAAGATTTTGACCGGTTGGTGGTAGGGACGATCTTGAGCTGGGTTAAAGGGTCGAAGGCCTGCCTGCCGGTCAGGCAGGGGCAAAGGGTCAAAGTGCTCGTCCTTCCAGATCATCCGACGCCGATCAGTTTAAAAACGCATACGTCAGATGCAGTTCCATTTGTAATATGGGGACGAGAAGAAATTAGTGAGGATAAGAAAGGACGAGAAGGGATAAAAGGCTACAATGAGAAAGAGATCGGCAAAGCAAAGCTCCGCGTTAAGAATGGGTACGAACTGCTAAGTTATCTGCTTAGTGCGTAATTTTAGCTGCGAGAATGTTGTTCATCCATCCCCCGTCCAACAAGTTAATAGGGTTTGGTGTCGCACCTTCATTAATGAAGGCCACCCCTAAATTAAAGGCTTCAAACTTTAATGCAGCTAATGGTTGAACTACTTGCCAAGTAAATTGAGCTTTTCCATCAAGCGGCTTTCCTTCATCTGCTTTTACATTCCAGTATGAACCTAGCTTGATATTTGTATTTGTAGCCAGCGTTGTGAATGTTGCCAATAGTCTAAACCAATTTGCTCCGGATAATTTTTGCCGATCTTCGGCTGTGACTCCCAAAGTAAGATTGGGGGTGAGCTTGTAGGAATAAGCTGCCTCGGCTTCATTATATGAAACAACAACTGTATCGTTGGGGTTGAATTCTTCATCCAGCGGATGCCCTTCTTTAAAAGCCTCAGTAACTGTTAAGGAATGATCCCCAAGCGTCAGCTTAACTCCTAGCAAAGCTTTCATATACGCGATAGGGAACGTTGTTGAATCCCCGCCTTTCGGTTGGAAGGTATATTCCAAAATTCCGAGTGATAATTCGGGAGGAATAAACTTGAATGTTAATCCCTGGTTTGTCGGATCAACCTTTTCTGCGGCACTTCTTGTATCGACGGTAACAGGCAATAGCGGCGTGGAAGCTTTCGGAGCGGAAACTGGTTCGCTTACAGACATATGAGTACCTCCTAAAAAAAATAATGGGCCGGGATGATGTTAACCTAAAACTATCCTCCTATCCAACACCTGATCCAAGAAGCTAGTGCCATTCGGCGAAGTTCTGAAGCCCAGGAAATGCGCAATAAAAGCTCCGAGGTCGGACATCTGATGGATCCCAAGATTGGCGCCGATCAAGACGGGGTCCCCGAAAATAAGCAATGGAACAATTTCCCGGGTATGGTTCGTTCCTCTAAGCTTATATTCTGCTTCGCTAATTTCCCCTCTTTCATACAACAAGTTTGCTAGACCTCTTGTCGGATCATTGCCATGATCGGCGATAATAATAACAATATCCCAGGGCCTCATCGCCCTGAAAATTTCCGGCAGCCTGGCATCGATGGCCATGAGGTTTTCTGCATAGCCTTCCGGATTATTGCGGTGGCCGTAGTCTTCATCACACTGGAGAAGGTTGGCTAATATTATCCCTGGCTTATCTTGTCCTAAAGCCTCCAAAACAAAATCGATCCCTTCCATGTCGCCTTTTAAATGCCGATGTTCGGATGGATCGGGCCAGGATCGAAAGATCCCCCGGCCGGAAAAAAGATCAAATACTTTTCCGACAGCGCCGGTAAAATAACCGGCTGCCATAGCATAATCCAAAATAGTTTTTCCCGGCGGCGGGATCACATAGTCGCGGCGCAAAGAGGTTGAACGGACGAATCTTTCTCCGTTCTTCCCAATAGCGGCGCGATCGGCAAAGGGCCGTGCAATGACCCTTAAAAAGTGCAAGCCTTCATCGGGGCTATTGTTTAAATATTCCCTGACGATGCCGCAGACCCGATACATTTTCTCTAATTCTTTCTTATTTACGGCGAGGGTCCGTATTTTGATCAGGCCGGTCTTGCTGTCTTTTTCTTCTTCAGTAATGATCTTGGTGTTTTCATCAACGAGAACGACTTCCCCTTCTTTGAGCTCTCGCCCTATATGCCAGGCAATTTGGAAGACGCTGTCGGTTGAGGTATAGATAATTGGCTGATGCCCATCCCGACTTTCGGCCCCCCTTTGTTCGAGAATGGTCGTCCCGGAAATATTTTTGCCGTCTTGAGTGAAATGAAATTCTTCCCTCAGCTCTCTTGATACCGCGCCTTCGATCTCTTCCATCATCGCTTTTGGAATTCCGTTCGGATAAGTTGGATATTTACCGGTTCTTAGGCCCATTGCGTCCCAATGACCGGTCGGGGTGTCGGTCATATCCGATGAGAGGGCGAGGGCGCCAAAAGCGCCGGCGGAATTTAGCGCACGCGGAACTCCCGCAATGATCCTTCGAAATAGCATTGCGATGTTCCCGAGCCCCAAGGCCTCCATGTTAGGCAGCTTAAATTTACCAGGATGATGTGCATCATAATATGCAGCGGTATTTGGAATTGTGCCGGCATTAACGTCTTGCGGAGGATGAACGGGCATGACCTCCATTCCGGCGCTATCGATCACAATGACGGTCGCGCGAGCGCCATTCGCCTTTAAAAATGGAATATCTCTTTTAGTCGGGAAATTCCCGTTATTTCCCCACGGCCTGTGAGGAACATTTAATTTTACTCTTTCTGTTCCGGGTGTGAACATATTTTAAGTTACCAATCCTTTTCTATCATAATAAGGAGGGAACCACATTTGTCCTCCCGCATTGATCTTGCCTATTCTGTCCGCGGTTCCTGGAACATTTTCAGCGTTTAGCCTTCCGATCCCTTGTGCAGGATCAAAAAGAAGCACTTTTCGAGTTCGGTCGATCGAATCATTCGTGCCAGTCAAGAAACAGGTGTAGCCATAAGTGTCAGAATTTCCAAATCCTGTTCCACCGGCCCGATGTTGGGCAACAACGTCGGCGCCAAGCATAATTGCGCTGGCAGCACCAAGCCTAACCCAATCAGCTATCCCCCCGCCCGGAAGCCCTTCGGTGCATCTTTCCGTGGATGCCGCCCCTCCAACATCTAAATGGTCTCTTCCGATCCCGATCCAGCCATGTTGCGGGACCAATTCGTGAAAGAGTTCTGCGGCCCGAGCTCTATCCTCCCAATTAAGCCATAAGATCCTTGCGGCTGTTCCCTGAGGTTTTAACGTCCTTGCCAGGCGCAGCCAATTTTGCATGAGTTCATGCCGGTCGTCCCGCATCTCGCGTAGAAGAGCATTTTCAAATCCTCTAAGTGCGCTTTGGCCGTTATATGCGATGAACCTGAATGGGCCACAGCCGTCGACAAAATATCCTTGCCGAATAAGATCTTCAACGAAACCCGGATAAGCATAAGTTCCGGATTCGGTCCGAATAGAAACGCCAACTTCGGCCGCCCAACGCCTGGCACCCGTACCATAATCAAAGACATAGGCGTGCTGCCGCTGAAATTCAAGCATTGCGTTTGTTTGTCTTGCTAAAGTGTCGCCTGCCATAACAACATATTTTTTACGGTCAGCCGGATTTTCGCTTCCACTTAGACGATCGGCTTCTTCTACTGTAACTTGATCTGGTAGATATTTGTAATGGTCATGGGCGGGTGTTTGTTCGGTTACAATATCCGGGATCCATTTTCGGCTGAGGAGTTCAGGATAAACCGTTCCGGCATTGCCAACAAACCCGACTGAAAGGGCTTCTCCTTTTCGGGCGGCTTCATCAATTAGCCGCAAAGCCTTATCTAATCCTTCTTCCGCGGTAACAATAACATCTAACTGTTTAAACTGTTGGCGCTTTTTTAGAGCTTCAATTCTTGGTTCAATGATCAGAATCGTCCCGCCGCCAAGTGTTGCGGCAAGGCCTTGCGCTCCGCTCATGGCGCCGCAGCCGGCGGTTAATATTTTCTTGCCGGATAAATTTGAGGTCCCAAAAAGTTTGCGGCCGGCTTCCGCAAAAGTGTAATATGTTCCTTGTAAGATCCCTTGAGTGCCGATATAGATCCAGCTCCCAGCAGTATATTGGCCGTACATCATTAACCCAAGCAGTTCCAATAGTTTTTCGTGTTCCTGATTATCATGGCTCCCGATCAAATTTGAGTTAGCAATTTGTACCGTATTTCCATTGTTCCCGAATTTTAAGATCGCCGAAACAGCTCCGGACTGAACCTGCAAAGTTTCACCTTGTTTTAATTCGCTTAATCTATACAAAATATCTGCGGCGTCAAACCAGGTTCTGGCGGCCCTTCCCCTTCCGCCATAAACGATCCTGCTGGCTCTCTTTTCTGCCACTCTGGCGTCAAGATTGTTTATAAAGTTCCGGGCGACAAGCTCGGCCGGGATATTCCCGTGTTTATTGATCCGGAAAGTTGGGCCAACGGGAGCTTTTTTTGGGAACCTGCTCATATAATATGAATCCGGTTTCCCGAAGGGTGGGGCGTTGCCTTTCAAACTATTATAGATCCGAACACTTGCTTCCATTCTCAGCTCCTCCTTTTAAATACGTGCTTCCGTTCCTTCAGCTTTCATTTTTGCAATGATGGCGAGGGCGGTTTCAGGATCGGGATCGATACCGGCCGCGATTCTTAATTCCGATAGACCACGGAAAACAATGTAATCCGCTGGACCGCTGATTAGCCCCCCAACGTTGAACTCTCTTTCTAATCCGGGGATAGGGATATCCGCCTGGCGGATGGCTTCTAAGGCCAAGTTCCTATGTTCCGGCAGTTGAATAAAACCAACTAATGCTGCTCTTTGCAACAATCTCCTTTTGGCTTTTTCAAAAGCAGACCTATTAGTTGCTATTGGTGTAGCAGAATTATAATAAGCCGTTAATTGCCCGCATAATATTGCGGTGGATTGGTGATCTTCAGGTGATAGAAGTTCCGCGAACATGAAAATGGATTTCAAATAAACTTTAGGAACGACAGAACTCAATAGGATGTTTTGGCGCCGCCGTTTTAAATAGCCTATAATCTGCTCTTTTTCGCCAGGCAGTTTTAAAATCGCTTCGAGGATTAATCTTGCGCCATCAATATCGCCGGTCTCCAAAGATGACTTAGCCATAGTGAATAAGCGTTCTTTTTTTGCTTCCGGCGTTTCAACGGGGGAGCTCCTTTTTGTGTAAGGCCTACGCGCTTTGGCTGGGGCTGAGGAAGCCGGGCTATTTGCCTTGCCTATTTCCGCTCTTCTAAGAG
>JBAYJF010000067.1:0-7764 GCA_041665245.1 Candidatus Margulisiibacteriota bacterium
GAAGATATCAAAGTTCAGGTTGGCCGAACAGGTGCGATAACGCCGGTCGCCTATCTGAAACCGATCCATCTAGCCGGTGTGATCGTGAAGCGGGCAACCCTGCATAACGAAGATGAGATCAAAAGAAAAGAAATAATGGTCAAAGACCATGTGATCGTTCAGCGGGCAGGGGAAGTCATACCGGAAGTTGTGAAGGTTCTTAAAGAAAAAAGGAATGGGCACGAGGTCCCTTTTCATATGCCAAAGAAGTGTCCTGTTTGTAATGAGACGCTCTTTCGTCCCGAAGGCGAAGCGATAACCCGGTGTATAAATGCCGCATGCCCCGCGCAAGTGAAAGAGCGGATCCGTCACTTTGCGACGAGAACAGCCATGGATATCGAGCACCTTGGCCCGGCGATCGTAGATCAATTAGTCGAAAACAAATTGATCAAAGATGTTGCCGATCTATATGCTCTAGAGAAAAAAGATATTTTAAAACTTGAGCGGTTCGGAGAAAAGTCTGCCCAAAATATTATTGACTCGATTGCCGCAAGCAAGGATCGTCCTCATGATCGGCTCCTTTATGCTCTGGGAATAAGGATGGTTGGACGAACTTCTGCGGCTCTGATAGCAGAACATTATGACAGTCTCGAAGATCTATTTAACGAAAGTGCCGAAAATCTGCAAAAGATCGGGGGGATCGGGCCGAAGGTTGCCGAATCAATCGCCCATTTCTTTTCCCAGAAAGATAATCGTCACCTGGTTGAAAGGATTAAGAAGTTAGGATTAAGGATTAAGGGGGATAAAAAATTTGGGCCGCAGCCCCTAAAGGGAAAGATCTTTGTATTTACCGGTGGACTTGATAAAATGACAAGACCGGAGGCGGAAGAAATAGTTAGATCTCTCGGGGGGCATCCTTCATCTTCCGTTTCAAAAGAGACTGATTATGTTGTTGCCGGAACTGATCCCGGTTCGAAAAGTGATAAAGCCAAGAAGTTAGGCGTAACAATAATTTCAGAAAAAGAGTTCCAGGAGTTGATAAAAAGGACAAAATGACAAACAAACTGACACTAGCGAAAAATCTGATAAAAGGGAACCGCAGCAAGCGAAAAGGGTTGTTCATTGTCGAAGGCCCGCATTTAGTCGAGGAAGCGATTGAGCAAATAGAGTTCCTGCTTTATTCAAGAAAATATCCGGTCCTTAAAGTGTTAATGGGAAAAGGGGTTCCCTGTTCGCTCATTACCGAAAAAGAATTTAGCCAAGTATCGCAGGTGGAAGCTCCGCAGGGGATCTTGGCGGTAGCAAGAGAAAAAAACTTTGTCCTCGAAAGCCTATTTAGAAAACCGGATCCATTGATCGTGATCTGTGCCGGAATTCAAGATCCCGGTAACTTGGGAACGATCATCCGGACTGCCGACGCGGCAGGTGCCGCGGGCGTAATATTGTCTAAAGGGACCGTTGATCTATATAACCAGAAAGTTATCCGTTCTTCAATGGGATCGATCTTTCATCTACCGATAATTTCAGGAATTGATCTTGCGGAAACAATTGGGAAATTAAAAGAAAAAGGTGTTAAAATATTAGCGGCTGATGCTGATGGTAAAAAGATATATTTTGAATCCGATCTTAAAGGTCCGTTGGCGATATTGTTGGGGAATGAAGGGAGCGGGATCGAATCGAATATTATTGGCTATTCCGATGAAACTGTAAGTATCCCGATGCCTGGCAGAGCCGAATCGCTTAATGCCGGTGTTTCGGCGGGGATAATTATTTACGAAGCACTAAAACAGAGGATAAATGGAAAATAAGATCGATCAGCTCAAAGAAGAGGCCCTAAAAGTAATTGCGCAAGCGCAGACTATTTCCTCATTGGATGAATCACGCGTTCATTATCTAGGCAAGAAAAGCTCAATGATGGAAATGCTCCGTTCGCTGGGGACAGCCTCGGCTGAAGATCGGCCGCGCTTGGGTTCGCTGGTAAACGAATTAAAAGAAACGCTTGAACAAGCCTTAAGGGATAAGAAGGTCATTCTGCTGCAAACGGAACAAAATAAAAAGATCGTTGCGGAAGCACTGGATGTCTCGCTTCCCGGAAAAGGTATTAAGCGCGGGCATTATCATCCTTTGACCATCGTTATGGAAGAAGCAAAACAGATCTTTGTTAGGATGGGTTTTGAGATCGCGCAAGGGCCGGAGATCGAGACCGAATATTATAATTTTGACGGATTAAATATTCCTTCGCATCATCCGTCGCGCGACATGTGGGCGACATTTTTTGTGGAAAACAACCTGCTCCTTAGAACGCATACATCGCCGGTCCAAATAAGGGTTATGGAAAAAAGAAAACCTCCGCTGGCAATTATTGCGCCCGGCCGGGTCTATCGAAGGGATTCCGATGCAACGCATTCGCCGGTCTTTCATCAGCTCGAAGGATTCTTGGTGAACAGCAATGTAACTTTCAGGGACCTGAAAGGGACCCTTACCGAGTTTTTAAGGCAGATGTTTGGCAAGGAAAAAAATGTTCGCTTTAGGCCAAGCTTTTTCCCTTTCACGGAGCCTTCCGCTGAAGTCGATGTTGAATGCGTAATGTGTTCCGGTAAGGGGTGCAGATTGTGCAAAGAGACAGGCTGGCTTGAGATCCTTGGCTCAGGAATGATCGATCCGAACGTATTCAAGGCGGTCGGCTATGATCCGGAAAAATATACCGGCTTTGCTTTCGGGATGGGGATCGATCGGATCGCAATGCTTAAATACGGGATCGATGATATTCGTTTATTGTATGAAAATGATCTAAGATTTTTGGAGCAATTTTAATGAAAGTTCCAATAGATTGGTTAAAAGAATTAATTACTTTTAGAGCAGGTCCCGACCAGCTTGCCGATTGGCTTTCTATGGCCGGGCTTGAAACCGTCGCACTCGAAGATGATATCTTAGATGTCGATGTCCTTCCAAATCGAGCCGACGCTTGGAGTATTCGAGGGATCGCACGGGAAGTCTCGGCTATCACAAAGTTCAAACTAAAACCTGTAAAGATCCATTTGAAAGAATCGCGCAAAAAAGTTAACGAAGATATAAAAGTAGAAGTCCGCAATCGCGATCTTTGTCCCCGATATATGGCCAGGGTCATCCGAAATGTTAAAGTCGGTGAATCTCCCCAATGGTTGAAGCAAAAATTGTTGCAGGCCGGCATGCGCCCGATTAACAATATTGTTGATGTGACAAATTGTCTTTTGCTTGAGATCGGGCAGCCGATGCATGCTTTTGACGCCAATCTCATTGCGGATAAAAATATAATTGTCAGACAGGCAAATCCCGAAGAAAAAATGGCTGCGCTTGACGGAAAAGAATATATTTTGGATACGGATACGCTGGTTATCTCCGACCCCGAAAAAGTTTTGGCGATCGCCGGTGTGATCGGCGGAGCAAGTAGTGAAGTTGGCCCGGCAACAAAAAATGTCGTTTTGGAGTCCGCCTATTTTAATTCTATCGCGATCCATAAAACGCTTAAAAGATTGAAAATAAGGACCGAAAGCTCAATTCGTTTTGAATACGGTGTTGACTGGAACGGGGTCGAGGAAGCGCTTGATAGGGGAGCTGCTTTGATCGCCCAGCTTGGCAGGGGCGAAGTCCTAAAAGGCAAAATTGATACTAAAGCAAAAGAATTACCTCCAAGAATTATCGAGCTTCGCCTCGCACAGATCGGAAGAATTTTGGGTGTTGATATACCGGTCGGAGAAATAGTAAGTATCCTTGGGAGATTAGGCTTTGATATTATCCAGAAAGGGAAAGAGACATTTAAGATATCTGTTCCATCTTATCGCTATGCCGACATTGAAAGAGAGATCGATCTGATCGAAGAGATCGCCCGGATCCATGGCTATGGCCGCTTCGAAATGACCATGCCGAATACGGCCTTCTTTGGAAAAGGCCTCGATCCCCAGGATCAGATCAATATTAAAGTTAGGGAGATCCTTGTCGGCGCCGGGTTAAATGAAGTTAATTCTTACAGTATGTTGGGGCCAAAAGATTTTGAAGCGGCGGGGATCCCTCTGGGAAGCGCGGTTGAAATATCCAACCCTATGAATGTGGGCGAGAGCCTGATGCGGAGCCATATTTTACCCGGGCTTTTAAAGACGGCGGTTCATAATCTTAACCGGCAGGTAGAAAATGTTTTTATCTTTGAGATCGGGAAAGTATCGCTGCATAGCAGTGAAGAAGCTCCTCTGGAGAAGTGGGCGCTTGGAGCGTTAATGATCGGGTCGCCTTTTATGAGCGCGCTGGATAAAGGCGTTGTCGATTATCTTTATACAAAAGGGATCGTTGAAGACCTCTTTAATAGTCTGGGCATTTCCGGACAGAAATTCACTGAAACGGTTAATTTCTTGGTCCAGCCGGGAAAAGGGGCTGCTGTTGAAGGGATCGGACTTCTTGGAGCCGTTCATCCGGAGATATTGAGAGGGTATGATATTAGCCAGCCGGCTTATTTCTTTGAGATCGATCTGGACGCATTAGCAAAGCTTGTTGCCGGTCCAAAGAAATATGTTCCGCTGCCAAAATATCCTTCTACTTCACGGGATATTTCGATGTTCATTCCGGCCAACCTTGAGAATGGGATGATCATTGATCTTATCAAAAAACTTGGCGGGGAACTTGTTGAAGCTGCTTATCCCTTTGATAAATATAAAGACAGCATTGCCTATCGCATTATATATCGCAACCGCGAAACTACGATCACGGAATTGGAAGTAAACGAAAGACACAGCCAGATCGTTGAAGCGCTGGTTTCTAAACTAAAAGTTAGAATAAGGTAGACTAAATGGCCGATCTTACCCCAATGGCCCGGCAATATCAGGAGATAAAATCCGCACATAAAGATTCGATCCTGTTTTTCCGCCTCGGTGATTTTTACGAAATGTTCTATGACGACGCTGAACTGGCTGCGCGCGAGCTAAGCTTAACTCTTACAGGCCGCGGCAAGGACGATAATCGGATGCCAATGTGCGGGATCCCGCATCATGCGGCAGAAGGCTATATTTCCAAACTGATCCATAAGGGCTATAAAGTTGCGATCTGCGAACAGACAGAGGATCCTAAATTAGCCAAGGGGCTAGTGAAAAGAGATGTGATCCGAATCATCACCCCCGGAACTGTTCTGGAATCATCCATGCTTTTTGAAAAGACGAATAATTATCTTCTTGCCATTAACCATGAAAAAGGAAAGTTCGGCCTGGCATTTATTGATGCCTCGACCGGAGAGTTTAAACTTTCTGATTTTGATTCTATTGAAGCGCTATTGGATGAGATAAAGCGTATTAATCCGGCGGAGATAATTGTTTCCGATGTTTTCCCGGTTGAGACGCGGCAGCTGATCCAAGGGTCCTCTTATAAAGATATTTACGATAACGAAACCGCGATCGAAAAACTGCGGGAGCATTTTAAGGTCAAGTCGCTCGAATCTTTTGGACTAGATGGGAGCGAGGTTGCGCTTGGGGCAGCAGCCGCGATCCTCAACTATTTAAAAGAGACGCAGAAAACAACCCTTGGACATATCAATCTTATCCGCAAATATCAGACCGGCCAATTTATGTTCATTGATTCTGTGACCCGGCGGAACCTGGAATTGGTCCAAACGGTCAAGGACAAATTTTTTCCTGGAAGCCTTTTATGGGTGCTGGATAAGACGAAAACCTCGATGGGGAGCCGGCTGTTGCGCAATTTCATCCTTCAGCCGCTTCTTGATGAAAAGGAGATAAATGAAAGATTAGATGCTGTTGAAGAGCTTGCGAATAATTCTATTGTTCGGGCAGACCTTGGAGAAAGCTTAAAAAAGATCTTTGATGTTGAGCGATTGACCGGTAAGATCGCGACCCAAAGCGCAAACGCAAGGGATCTGATCTCTCTCTGCCAATCGCTCAAACAGCTTCCGAAGCTGCGCCAGCTTATCAATAGTTTTGGGGCAAAGTTGATCAAACAAGCCGGCGATGCCGATAAATTTGAACAAGAAATTATTGATCTGGTCTCGCGATCAATTGTAGACGAACCTCCGTTTGGATTAAAAGATGGGGGAATTATCAAGCTTGGCTATAATCCCGAATTGGATGAATTAAAGAAGATGGCAGGGGGCGGAAAGCAATGGATCGCGGAGCTGGAGGCCGAGGAGCGGAAGAAGTCTGGAATTAAATCCCTTAAGGTTGGCTATACGAAAGTGTTTGGTTATTACATTGAGGTGACGAATTCAAATCTTGATCAGGTCCCGCCTCATTTCATTCGAAAGCAGACGCTTGTCAACGCGGAGCGATTCATCACCCCGGAATTAAAAGAAAAAGAAGCCCTGATCCTCAACGCGGAAGAGAGGATGCAGGAATTAGAATATCAGCTCTTTTCAGAGGTTCGCTCAAAAATTGCCGAGCAAACAAGTTCCTTGCAGAAACTTGCGGGCCACTTGGCGCTGTTAGATGTTTTATTGTCTTTAGCCGAAGTGGCAGTTGAAAATCATTTTTGTAGACCTCGGATAAAGGATAAGGATTTAGGCCTGCCTGCCGGTAGGCATGGATTAAGGATTAAGGAGGGGAGACACCCCGTTGTTGAAAAAACGCTGGGTGATTTCAAGTTTGTACCCAATGACATTGAATTATCGGATGAAAATAATTTTATCCTGCTTACCGGCCCGAATATGGGCGGAAAATCTACCTACATGCGCCAAGTTGCGCTTATCTGCTTAATGGCGCAAATGGGGTCGTTTGTCCCAGCTAAGAGCGCTGAAGTATGTTTGATCGACCGGATCTTTACCCGGATCGGAGCGATGGACGATATTTATTCAGGGCAGTCCACTTTTATGGTCGAGATGACGGAGACTGCGAATATTGTTAACAATGCGACCGAAAATAGCTTGATTATTTTAGACGAAATTGGCCGAGGAACAGCGACTTTCGACGGGATGTCTATCGCAGCCGGGGTAGCTGAATATATTTATAAAAACATCCATGCCAAGACTTTGTTTGCCACCCATTACCACGAAATAACCCAATTGGCGGATAAGCATGCCGGCATGCGTAATTTGAATGTTTTAGTGAAGAGTAGTGGCGATAATATTACTTTTCTGCATAAGGTTGCAGATGGTCCGGCCGATCGTTCGTATGGGATCCAGGTTGCTAAGTTGGCCGGACTGCCGGATGAGATCATTGCAAGGGCTAAAGAGATCTATGGGACGCTTGAGATGGTAGAAAATGACCTTGGCCAAGCCAAGTCGCATGAAAAGATAAAGTTAAGGCGGGCTAGAAGCGGGAGTGCGGAAAATCAGCCAAGTTTATTTTAAAAGGAGAGTAAGATGAAAAAACATATCGTTGCTGTTTGTGTATTGAGTTTGTTGCTTAGTATTTCGGCTTTTGCCTGGAAGGATAAAAAATCGGATCCGGATGGACCCTATCCAAGGAGAGATGAAGCAAAAAACTTATGGGGCTATGTTAATGAAGCGGGGAAATTCATTATTAAACCGCAATTTACGCATGGCTCGGACTTTTATGAAGGGCTGGCAGCCATAAAGATGGGAGATAAATGGGGCTTTATCGATCGATCGGGGAAGATCGTCATAAAACCGCAATTTCAGGATGAATGGATCTTTTACGAAGACCTGGCTAAGGTAGAGTTCAACGATCGCTGGGGATATATCAATAAAAATGGCGATTACGCAATTGCTCCGGTTTATCATGCGGTCGAAAGTTTTCAAGAGGGGCTTGCTGCGGTTATGTATGACAAGAAATGGGGATTTATCGACAAGACCGGTAA
>JBAYJF010000068.1:0-7258 GCA_041665245.1 Candidatus Margulisiibacteriota bacterium
CGGAGTAATAGCGTTCTTTATTTTTTCCATCGCTTCTTTGCTGTGCATTCCGGCAATAATTAAATTCTTCTCCGCCTCCAGGATCTTTGATTGCGGCTTTTCCGTTGTTTGCCTTAATTTTCTCGATCCGATCCCTTTATAATACGATTCTTTTCGAATATCGGCCAAAATATTTTCAGCTTCGCTTCCCGTGATCAGGGCTGCCAGCTTGGCATATTCCTGCTGGATAAAAGGATCTTTTTCGAGCAGCAGCAGTTTTCCGTAATCTTTAATTAATTTTGAACGGCTTTCTATATTCTTCAGATCGACTTTCTTTGCCATGTTCCTAATTTTAAATTCTATAAAAGGCAGAGCAGAATTAATAATTTCTCTGAATTTTTCTGCACCTTCTTTTTTAATGAATTCATCCGGATCTTTTGCTCCCTCGAAGACAGCCACTTTCGTTCTTATCCCGGCTTCATTTAATATTGCGGCGCTTCTATCCGTCGCATTCACGCCGGCAACATCGCTATCAAAGGCTAAGACTGCGGTCTCAATAAATCGGGCAAGGACTTTCGCGTGCGTTGGAGTAAGCGCCGTTCCCAGCGGAGCGACCGAATTCTTTATGCCGGCTTGATGTAGAGTTACCAGGTCAATATTTCCCTCGACAAGAATGCCGGTCTTTTCTTTTTTCATTTCATCTTTTGCAAAATTTAAGCCGAACAATATTTCTCCCTTATGATAGATGGCAGAATCGGGAGAATTAAGATATTTTGGATCGTTATTATCAAGCGACCTTCCGCTGAAAGCAACGACATTCCCGCGAATATCCATCACCGGGAACATCAGCCTTCCGCGAAAACGGTCAAAACATCCGCTACCGCCTTCTTTAGGAATAACGAGGCCCGCTTTCTCCATTAAGGTCTGAGAAACGCCGCGGGAAAAGAGGAAATTGAAAAGAGCATCCCAACTGTTCGGGGCGGATCCGATCCCAAAAAGTCCAGCTACATCTTTAGAAATTTCTCTCTGCCGAATATACTCCCTTGCCTTCTCTCCATCTTTATCATCGAGACAACTCCGGTAAAACTTGAATGCGAGCAGCATTACCTCAAGAAGTTTTTCTTTTTCCCCTCGGCTCTGTCCCTCTTTCTCGTCATGCTCAACGGCGATCCCGACTTTGCTTCCCAGCTCTTTCACCGCTTCGGCAAAAGAGAAATTCTCTATTTTCATTAAAAAGGTAATTGAGTTCCCGCCTTCCCCGCAGCCAAAACAATGGAACAATTGTTTTTCAGGCGAGACAGTGAAAGAAGCGGTTTTTTCCGAATGGAACGGACAGAGACCCAAATAGTTCCTTCCTCTTTTCTTGATCGGAACATATTCGGAAATAATGTTAACAATATCGGCTTTATTCCTGATCTCTTCGATCTTTTCAGCAGGGATCAATAGTGTTCCTCCATTCATCGGGTACGAACAATTCCTGAAATTTCTGGATCGCATAGCGGTCGGTCATCCCGGCAATAAAATCAATTGTGTGCTGAAGCTGTTCTTCTTCCTTAAACCCTTTTTGAAATTCCAGATCATAATGATATTGCCTAAAAAGGCGCTGGAGAAGCTCCGGAACTTTTGCTTCTTCTTTTTTTGCGGTCGGATTGGTATAAACTTTTTTATACATAAAGTTATAGAGGCCATCCATGGCAATTTGGACTTTTTCGTCCATCTGAATGCTGTTCTTATTTATACTATTCATAATAATGCTTCTGACGATCCGATCAAGAATATTTTCACCCAAGACCTGCATATGTTCTTTTGGAAGGTCATCATTTATTAATACGCCCGCAACGATCGCATCTTCAATATCATGGCGAAGAAAGGCGATTCGATCGGCTAAACGGACAACCTGCCCTTCAAGCGTTACCGGCAATGGATCATCCGGAGTATGATTTTTTATTCCGTCAATGACCTCCCAGCATAGATTCAAGCCTTTGCCGTCTCTTTCGATCACTTCCACAACTCTAACGCTCTGTTCATTGTGAAAAAAAGAACTGCCGTAGTATTTTTTAAGGATCTCATCCAGGACCGCTTCTCCGGCATGTCCAAAAGGTGTATGGCCAAGATCATGGCCAAGCGAAATGGCTTCGGTCAGGTCTTCATTTAAGCGGAGTGCGCGCGCGATCGTCCTGGCGATTTGGGAAACTTCAAGCGTATGGGTAAGCCTGGTCCTAAAATGATCACCGACTGGGGAAATGAAGACCTGTGTTTTATGCTTTAATCTTCTAAAAGAGCGGCAATGTAATATCTTATCCCGATCACGCTGATACGCCGCCCTGAAATCGCATTCCTTTTCCGGGATCTTGCGACCTTTTGTTTTGGAAGAAAAAGCCGCAAACTCCGAAAAGTTGCGGCTCTCTCGCTCTTCTATCTCTTCTCTAATCAGCATTATTTGGTTGAATAACTGATCTTCCTCTTTTCTTTGATCGATGCTTGCGCGGCTGCTAAGCGGGCAATTGGCACGCGATATGGAGAACAGCTGACATAGTTAAGTCCGGCCCGATGGCAGAAATCGATCGATTCCGGATCTCCACCGTGTTCGCCGCAAATGCCGACTTTTAGGTCTTTTTTGGTCTTGCGCCCTTTTTCAACCGCCATCCTTACCAACTGGCCTACCCCGTCTTCATCCAAAACTTGGAAAGGATCATTTTTATAGATCCCCATTTCAACATAGGCTGGCAAGAATTTACCGGCATCATCGCGCGAAAGCCCCATCGTCATCTGGGTCAAGTCGTTGGTACCGCATGAGAAAAATTCCGCGACTTCAGCGATCTTATCGGCCATTACTGCCGCTCGCGGGATCTCGATCATCGTCCCGACCATGTAATTAACTTTTACTCCGTACTTCTTGATGGTATCCTGCGCAACCCGGCGAATAATATCTACTTGATTTGAAAGTTCTTTTACTTCGCCGACCAGCGGGACCATGATCTCCGGTTTTACATCGATCCCTTTTTTCTTCAATTCGCAAGCCGCTTCCATTATTGCGGTTGCCTGCATTTCGGTGATCTCAGGATAGATAATTCCCAATCTACAGCCGCGATGGCCAAGCATCGGGTTGAATTCATGGAGAGAATCGATCTTTTGGATAATTTTTTCAACGCTTACGCCCATATCTTTCGCCATGGCTTCCTGCTGGGGAAGTTCGTGCGGAACGAACTCATGCAAAGGTGGGTCAAGAAGACGTATCGTTACCGGAAATCCGTTCATCGCTTCAAATATTCCAAGAAAATCCTTTTTCTGCATCGGAAGAAGTTTTTCCAAAGCTCTCTTTCTTCCGGCAACATCGTCGGAAAGGATCATTTCACGAACAGCAACGATCCTGTCGCCTTCAAAGAACATATGTTCGGTTCGGCAAAGACCGATCCCATTGGCTCCAAAATCTCTTGCAACTTTCGCATCGTTTGGAGTATCCGCATTCGTCCGGATATCCAATCTGCGGTATTTATCCGCCCAGGCCAATAACTTTCCAAAATTACCGGAAAGCTGCGCCATCATTGTCGGGACTTTTCCTTTCATAACTTCGCCGCTCGTACCATTGAGGGATACCCAATCCCCTTCTTTGATAATAGTACCGCCAACTTCCAACTGCTTTTCTTTGTAGTTAATGTTGAGCGCACCGCAACCGGCAACGCAACACTTCCCCATTCCTCTGGCAACCACGGCTGCATGGGAGGTCATTCCACCCCTTGCGGTAAGGATCCCTTCGGCAACATTCATCCCGCCGATATCTTCAGGAGAAGTTTCGATCCTGATCAAAATAACTTTCTTTCCATCTTTTACCCAGCTCTCCGCTTCATCCGCATGAAAAACAGCTTGTCCGGTCGCAGCCCCCGGTGATGCAGGCAGACCTTTGGCAATAACTTCTTTTTTGGCCTTCGGATCAAACATTGGATGAAGAAGCTGATCGATCTGTTCAGGTGCAACGCGCATAAGTGCCGTAGGGATATCGATCATTTTTTCCGCGACCATATCGCAGGCGATCTGCAGAGCGGCAGCAGCGGTCCGTTTTCCATTTCTGGTCTGCAGCATCCAGAGTTTTCCTTTCTGAATGGTGAACTCAATGTCTTGCATATCTTTATAATGCTTTTCAAGCTTTTTATAGATCGCTTCCAGTGTCTTGTACGGAGTCGGCATTACTTCTTCCAGAGTTTTCTGATCGGCAGAAGATTTCGTCGAGTGGTTAAGCGGTTGCGGCGTGCGAATACCGGCCACAACGTCCTCTCCTTGCGCATTGATCAGATATTCTCCGTAAAATTTTCGCTCGCCGGTCGAAGGATTGCGGGTAAAAGCAACTCCGGTACCGGAATCATCTCCCATATTCCCGAAAACCATCGCTTGTACGCTAACGGCAGTTCCCCATTCGTGCGGTACTTTGTTGATCTGTCGATATTTTATCGCCCTGTCGCCCATCCATGATCCGAATACCGCTTCGATCGCTCCCCAAAGCTGCTTCCACGGATCTTCCGGAAAATCAAAACCTTTTCGGTCTTTGATCGCTTTTTTAAATCTTTTTACCAATTCTTTGAGCGCTGCAACATCAAGCTCGACATCTGTTTTTACGCCCCGCTCTTCTTTAACTTCATCCATTATCTCTTCGAATGGATCGATATCGGTTTTAGTTTGCGGTTTAAGCCCAAGCACAACATCGCCATACATTTGGACAAAGCGGCGGTATGAATCCCAGGCAAATCTTTCATTTTTTGACTGCTCAGCCAAACCAATTACGGTTTGATCATTTAATCCAAGGTTAAGGACCGTGTCCATCATCCCCGGCATAGAAATTCTGGCACCGGACCTGACCGAAACAAGCAGCGGATTATTTTTATCGCCAAAGCCCATTCCCATCGTCTTTTCAGTATGCTTAATACCATTTTCAACCTGGGTATAAAGCTCCTTGGGGTATTTCCGGTTCAATTTATAATAGACCGTGCACATTTCGGTCGTGATCGTCAGTCCTGGGGGAACCGGGATCCCTAACTTTGCCATTTCAGCCAAGTTAGCTCCTTTTCCTCCCAACAAATTCTTCATGCTTTCATTGCCATCCGCCTTCCCTCCCCCGAACAAATAAACGAACTTCTTACTCTTCCCGGACTTAACACTTTTCTTAGCCATTTTCTTTCTACTTCCTTTCTTTTTTATTTTTTGAAAACCCTAATTAAATTATGGAGCTGATCGGGATTGAACCGACGGCCTTCTGACTGCCAGTCAGACGCTCTCCCAGCTGAGCTACAGCCCCACATTAACGCAAAACTAACTGATTATACAATATTTCGCCATGTATTTCATTTGGCATTTGTCATTGCGCTAGCAGTGGTAAACGATAGCGTCTTTTCCCCAAAGCTCTTCAAGTTTGTAATGCCTTCTAGTGGCACTTCCTTGAACATGCACAATAATTCCGCCAAGATCGAGGAGCATCCAGCCGGAATCGGCCGTCCCTTCCCAGCGGTTCCCCTTGATGTCGCATTTCCTGATCTTCTCATCGATCGCATCATGGATCGCTTTTAACTGGGGAGCATTGTCCGCGCTGCAAATAAAAACATAATCGGTAATACTAGTGGCTTTTCTGACATCCACATTAACGATGTTTTCGGCGCCCTTGCTCTCCGCCGCCGCCGTAATGATATCTAAAAGAGGATCGATCTATATACCTCCCGCATTCAGAGCAAGCTTTTTTGTTGAAAAATATTGGTCAACGATCTGATGGATCTTGATATCATCAGGACGATAATAATAGATCCCATCGACCATCATATCCGTCCCTGGAATGGTCTTCATATTTATCTGGCTAAGCTCATTTGCCCTTCGAAGGACCAGCGAGAGGGCCAAAGTTTGTCTTGAATTTAAGTCGGTATCGATGCAGGATAAAAGCGATAAAAACAATCCTGGGGTTTTTAAAACATTTTCTTTTTTCATCATTTCGTTTGCAACAGCGCGCAAAAATGTCTGCTGGCGGTTAATACGGGAAAAATCATTATCCGTATGCCTAAATCTCAAATAACCCATCGCCTGACGACCCATCAGTTTTTGCACGCCCGGTTGAAGGTCGATATTTAGATCCTGCGCATAATCAACATAATACATCCGCTTCTCCACACTTACGGTAATTCCGCCAAGCTTATCGATCAATTCTTCGATCCCGGCAAGATTAACGATGACAGAATGGGCAATGTTAATATGCAAAAAATTCTCGATCGTTCTTTTTGAGAGCTCCATCCCTCCAAAAGCATAGGCGTGATTAACTTTATCAAGCCCCCGGTCCGGGATAGTAACAAGGGTGTCGCGCGGAATAGCAACGACCGAAACTTCCTTCTTTTCCGGATTAATATGAACGACCATGATCGTATCGGATCTGGTCCCCGTCGTCCCATCAACTCCCAAAACAAGGATATTTTCTTCCTGGAGAAGAGAAGCGGTCGGCGTCAGAGAGATCAAAACTTCAAGCAGGGCAAAACGCGAGACGATGCTGACCATCAAGCCCATTGTGATCGCCAAAAAAACCATGATGCTAACAAAAATTATTATTGCTTTTTTCATTTATTAATATTTAACAGATACCGATTACGAACAGCGATCGTTTGCGGATATATCGGCAAATTATTGCCTACTAGAAATTTTAACATATTTGAGACCGATTCAAATACCGCTTTATCCAGGTCCTTGTACGCCAGGTTTCTAATATGATCCACGCCGATAAAATCTCTCCCCTCTTCTATGTGATCGGCAAGATAAACGATCTTGTCGAGCGTCGACATATTTTCGCTGCCAACAGTATGCACTCTAATTGCCTGCAATACCTCTTTTGATCTAATTCCGAATTCTTTTTCCGCCATGTGGGCGCTTATCTCCGCATGAAAAAGTTTCGGCTCAAGTTTTCGGATCGGATCGATCTCAAGACCGATCTTTTGAGCAACTTCGAGCATTTCCTGCTTGGTATACTTTCTTGAACAGTCATGGAGCAAGCCGGCGATCGAAGCATCTTCAACCGAAACGCCATATTTTTGGGCTAATTCAATGGCAGATTTTTCCACACGCAGGCTATGTTCGTACCTTTCAGGGTCAAGAGTTTCTTTGAGCTTCTTCCTAATATTTTCCATTGATATTTGTGGGGTTTATCCTTGTTAAATTATAGCAATTTGGACTGCGTTAAGTCAACGCTATGCTATAATATTTTCATGAAAAACATTGCTGCAATAATTCTCGCGGCTGGCAAGGGAGTCCGGATGCAATC
>JBAYJF010000069.1:0-7082 GCA_041665245.1 Candidatus Margulisiibacteriota bacterium
AGCTGGAAGACCTTTCGTTCCTTTATCTTGAGCCGGAAAAATATGAAAAAATCAAACAAAAAGTTTCGGAGAGCCGCGGCGGAAGGGAAAGCTATATCCAGGAATTTATTGCGGAAGTAAAAATATTAATGGAAAAAATGAAGGTTAAGGCGGAGATCAACGGCCGGGCAAAACATTTTTTCAGCATTTACCAAAAAATGACGAACCAAACCCTAAGTTTTGAAGAGATCTTTGACCTAACCGCGGTGAGGATCATTGTCGAAGAAGTGCGGGATTGCTACACGGTACTGGGGGTTGTTCACGACGAGTGGAAGCCGATCCCGGGGAGATTCCGTGATTTTCTTGCCATGCCAAAATCAAATGGCTATCAATCCCTGCATACGACGGTTGTCGGTCCCGCGGGCCGGATGGTCGAGATCCAGATCAGGACCAAAGAGATGCACAGGGTCGCCGAGTATGGCGTTGCCGCGCATTGGCGCTACAAAGAAGGCGAGACGGATGAAGTTCTGGATATGAAAATGGCCTGGCTGCGCCAGATGCTCGAATGGCAAAGCGAATTGAAAGATGCGAAAGACTTTATGGAAAATTTGAAGATCGATCTGGTCGTCGACGAAGTTTTTGTTTTTACTCCCAAAGGGGATGTTTTTAACCTTGTCACCTTATCTACTCCGGTGGATTTTGCTTACCGCATCCATACTGAGGTGGGCCATCGATGTATCGGTGCAAAAGTTAACGGAAGGATCGTTGCCCTTGACCACACGTTAAAAAACGGAGACATAATAGAAATTATTACCGGAAAAAGATCTTCCCCAAGCAAGGACTGGCTCAATTTCGTTAAAACTCCCGGAGCAAAAGTAAAAATAAAAAATTGGTTCAAAAAATTCAAGGAAGAGGAAAAGATCGACCAAATGGTCCCGGTTTCGGCAAAAGAAGAAAAGGAGATAAAACCGCTCCTTGTCCGAAAATCAAGGGTTTCTGCTAAGAACGCGGTTAAAGTTTCCGGCCTCGAAAATATAATGATCAAATTCTCAAAATGCTGTTATCCAATTCCCGGAGAAAAGATCATCGGGTTTGTAACAAAGGGTAAGGGGATCGCTATTCACCGCGATAATTGCCAAAATCTCCTGCACCATACAATGCCGGAAGAAAAGAGAGTGAAAGTGGAATGGAACTTTTCCCCAAAATTCACTTTTCCGGTTGAAATTGAGATCGAGGCTTTTGATCGGGTAGGAGTGCTTAAAGATGTTCTCGCCCAAATATCGGAAATAGGGACGAATGTGACCGGAGCCAGGGCCTCTATTAGGCGCGGAAGTTCGGCCATTTTAAAAGTTACTGTTGATATCAGGGATGTGGAACATTTGAACCAGGTCGTTGCCGCGGTCAGAAAAGTCTCGGATGTTTATGATGTCCTGCGTAAATAATGCTATAATTGTAATATGCACCCCGTTATTGAAGGTATAGTAAAGAACGGAAGGATCGCTTCCGCTTACATGTTTGTTGGACCTCCGGGATGCGGTAAAAATGAGGACGCAGACGCGTTTTCCGATGCTCTTGGGTGCGCCAAAACGGATCGTTTAGCCGTAAAAGCGGACGGAGCCTCGATAAAGATCGAGCAGATCCGCGATCTGCAGAAATTTACAAGATACGGCCCAAATAACGGTAAATATCAGACGATAGTTGTTGAGAGTGCGGAAGATATGACGCCTGACGCGGGTGGGGCCTTTTTAAAGACCCTGGAAGAACCTCCGGAAGGCGTAATTTTTATTTTATTGGTCGAGCGGGAAGATAAAATATTAAAAACGATCGTTTCCCGGTGCCAGAAGATACTTTTTGGGGAAAAGGTGGTCAGTTGGCAGGCCAATCCCGAAAATATCCGGTATTATCAGGTAATTCGGTCAATTGGCAGCTGCAGTATTAAAGATATTTTTAGCTTGTCTGCCGAGCTTGAAAAAGGGAAGACAAAGCTGGAAGAAACTCTTTATGATCTGGCGCAGTTTTCTTTTTGCGAATTAAAGAATATTAAAGTAGCAGCGAAGTTCCTTGAAGCGTCAAAAAATATAAAAAGAAGAGCAAACATTCGGCTGTCGCTGGATACAGCGCTGCTAAAAATGAGGGAAGTATGTCAGAACAATTAAAACTTGGAATAAAATTAAGAAAATATAATCGAATTTGTCCGATCACAGGTTACAGGGAAGAATCGATCCGTATCGGGGCTCCCGTGATCGTGCAAACCGATAGGGGGGATGAATACGGCGAGATCGTGGGACTTGCGACCGGCGGTTCAAAAGTTGTTTCCAAAGATGTGAAATTGAAAAAAGTAATTCGATATGCAACGCCGGAAGACCTTCAAAAAGAAAAAAGTATTACCCAGAAAGAACAGGAAGCGCTAGTAATCGCGGCAAGCAAAGTTATCGAGCATGAACTTCCGTTAAAGATCGTTAATCTGGAATATCTTTTTGATATGACCCGCATGATCATTTACTACAAGCAAAAAGAAGGTTCGAAACCGCTTAATTTGCGCGATCTATCAAAGGATTTTTCAGTGACATTTGCAGCCCGTGTTGACATGAAACAGATCTCTCCCCGGGATGAGGCGCGTCTTTTTGGCGGGCTGGGCCCGTGCGGAAGGAGCCTTTGCTGCAGTGTTTGGCTGGATAAGCCAAAGCATGTAACCGTTAAAATGGCAAAGGAACAGGGACTTGCTATTTCGCCTACCAAAACCAGCGGAGTTTGTGGTAGGCTATTATGTTGCCTTGAGTACGAACACGAACCAAAGAAATAGAAAGGAGATGAATTTTAAGTGCCTAAGATAGAAATAAGGAAAGGGGAAGACCTTGAAAAAGCCCTGCGCAAGTTTAAGACGAAATTGCGGCATGAAGGGATCCTTGATGATCTGAAAAATCGCGAATTTTATGAAAAGCCAAATCAGCGCAGAAGAAAAGAAAAGAAAGCTGCGATCAGGAGAGAAGAGAGACGAAGAAAAGAAGCTGAATGAAAACCCTTGACCGATATGTTTTCGTTGAGGTAATGGGCCCCTTTATTGTAGGCGTGGTCGGTTTTATTTTGGTATTAACGGTTGATCTTTTGTTTACCATGACCGATCTTGTTATTAATAAAGGGGTCCCATTTTTTACGGTCTTTAAGTTGATGGCCTACAAACTACCTTCCTTTTTGGTCATGACTTTTCCGGTTTCTACCCTTTTCGGGACTTCGATGGCCCTTGGAAGATTTTCAAAAGACAATGAATTAACCGCCCTCCGAACTTCAGGTATTTCTCTTTTCCGGATCTGTTTTTCCATCTTTGCGATCGGCCTTATGGTCAGCTTTATATCTTTTTTCATAAATGAAAAGATCGTTCCGCACGCCAATTATGTTTCAAATAATATTATCCGCCAGATAGTCTACAAACAGCCTTTCCCTGAGATCAAGGAAAATGTTTTTTTTAAGGATCCACAGAACCGCTACTATTATGCGGGTAAAGTAAATATGAAAAATAAAACGATGGATAACATTATGGTTTACGAGATGACAAACCTGCGCTTTCCGCGTACAATTCTTGCATTATCTGGGAACTTCAAGGGGAGAATGTGGGAATTAAACCAAGGGGTTGTCCATCAATATGATAATAAAGGCTTTACTAATTATGAAGCTTCTTTTGAAACGATGCGTTTGAACATTGGAGAAGATATTTTAAATTATACCGACCAGAAAGGGATGGCGGATATGAGCAGCGGCGAGCTCGGCCAAATGATCGCTTCTCTTGGAAAAGGCGGGGGGAATGTTGCCAGTTTGCTGACTGAATTTTATATGAAATATTCTATTCCTTTGACCTGTTTTGTCTTTGCCTTGGTCGGGATCCCTTTTTCTATCTTTTCACCCCGATCAGGCCGCACATGGGGATTGATCGTTACAATTGTTTTTATGTTCACCTTTTATGTTTTTGCTTCGGTTTTCAGGTCGCTGGGAAAAGGAGGGATCTTGCCTCCTTTTGCGGCAGCTTTTTCTCCCCAGCTTCTCTTTTTGATGATCGGTTCAGTATTGTTATATTATGAAGGGAAATTTCACTAACAATGGAAGAATTGAATGAAATAACGAATAAATTAAGGGAAGAGCCCAATAATTGCGGTGCTTTAAGGGGGCTTGGAAGGCATCACTTGAAAGACGGGAATTATAAACAATCCCAGTC
Organism: Candidatus Margulisiibacteriota bacterium; assembly: GCA_041665245.1. Lineage (GTDB taxonomy): Bacteria > Margulisbacteria > WOR-1 > O2-12-FULL-45-9 > XYB2-FULL-48-7 > JBAYJF01. The sequence goes on from JBAYJF010000069.1 coordinate 4,187, forward strand.
ATATTTTCTGCAGGCGCTTGTTTCTGATCCCCACAGTTTGCCGAAAATTATTCTTGATCACGAGAAATTTATTGAAAAAAACTGGTCAAGGATCGGGACCCGGCTTTCTCTTGCGGGATTTCTGATCTCTTGTTTCCTGATTGAAGAGGCCCAGCTTGAGCTTGAAGAGATAATTGAAATTAATCCCGTCAGCGTTGAAGCGTATAACAGCCTTGGCAGAATATATATTTTACAGGAAAAGATTGATGAGGCGATCGATCTGCTTGAGCGTTCTATCCATGCCGGAGTTAAAGATGTAAGCCTGATCGAGATACTGGCGAGCGCTTATTTGGGAAAAGGGCGGATCAATGAAGCCATAAGATTTTATAACGAACTTTTATCTTCGAAACCGGGCGATAAGCAAACCCTGCGAACGCTTGGCGAATTGAATTTTAGGATCGAGGAATACAGCAGGGCGGCGAACTGTTATAAAGAAATGTTCTCGGATGATCCGGATGTTGCAAGAGAAGTTATTCAGCGGCTGGAAGAGCTGCTTAAGAAAGTTGAGGGGAGCATTGAGATCAGGGAGATGCTGGCTGAAATATATACCAAAATGATGAATCCCGAGGCGGCTGTTGATAACCTGCGCGCCATATTAAGATTGGAGCCGACAAAAGCGGAAGAAATTATTTTTAGGCTCAAGGAAACCCTTAAGAATTATCCTGATCTTCCTGAAGCCATGATCGCGCTTGCGGAAGCACAGGTAAAACAAGGGAATTTCAGCGAAGCGGCCGAGAACTATTATAAGCTTCTAAAAGTTAAGCCGCAGCTGATAGAAGATATCATTTCCGGCTACCGCATGATATTGGAAATGTGCCCGGGCCAGGTGCTTGCGAGAGCCTATCTTGGAGAAGCCTTGCTTGACCAAAATAAACTGGAAGAAGCGCTGGACGAGTTCGGAAAAATGGTCGAGCAGGATCCGTCCGTTGCTGATATGGTGATAAAAAAGTGCAAAGAGTTTTTACGTTTCCATTCGGAAATTATCCGCGCCAGGATCGTACTTGGCAAAGCATATATTGCTAAAGGCGAATTTCAAAAAGCCGCCGCGGAGGCTGAAGCCGCGCTTGTTATAAATAAAAACCTTCCCTCGGCCTATCTTCTTCTTGGCGAGGCGTTCGCAAAACTAAATATTTTAAGAAAATCGATTGAAGTCTTAAAGACCGGAATTGCGATGGACCCGTATAATTTTGAACTGCAGATGAAGTACCAGGAAATAAAAGAAAAAGAGATAAATGCAGAGATCGAGTTGCTGCGCAAAAGGATCAAAGAGGACCAATGGAAAATTTCGCTCCATTACGAGCTGGCGCGCTACTTGATGCAAAAAAATGAATTTGATGAAGCTATCCGGTCGCTGCAGTATGTCGTGAAGGATTCTGCGCTTGCTCCGCAGGCTTATAATCTATTAGGGAATATTTATAGGCTGAACGGCAGATTTGATTCTGCCGCCGAACAATACGAGAAATCTCTTGAAATTGCTACCGCGGAATTTGCAAAAGTTGTCCGCTTTAACCTGGGTTCTACTTATGAAGCTCGCGGGCAGATCAGGCAAGCGATAAAAATATATGAAGAGATCGTCCAGGAAGATATCGACTTTGGCGGGTTGGGAAAAAGGTTGAAGCAGCTTAAATCCACAAATTTAAATAATATGCGAAGTTTTCCGCTTCAAATGGTCTTGACCGACTTGAATAAAAAAGATATTTTAGCCCTTTGGGGAAAAGAACCGAAGAATTTGGCCCGCACGACAAAAAACGATGAGTTGAGCGTATCTTTTGGCGACGAACATAACAGGGCCGGATTTGACTTTTTTATGCGGGGAATGTATCCGGCGTCGGAAGAAGAGCTGCAGCTTGCGGTAGGCCTGGATAGCCGCTATTCAATTGCATTGAATAATTTGGCGGTCGTCCTTATTAAAGAAGGTAAATTTGAAGAAGCAAAACAAAAATTAATTGAAGCTGTTCGCGTTGATTCGCTTTCCTCCATCATAAATAGCAATCTTGGGGTGTTATGGATCATTTTGGAAGACGATCCAAATGCACAGATGCTGCTTGAGAAAAGTTACAAGCTTGACCCGAATTCTTCGCCAATTTGTATAAATCTTGCGGATCTATATTATAAAAGAAGAGATATCCGCAAGGCATTGGAGCTTTATAAAAGTGTGGGGGATTTTGACCCTCTTTCCGATGTTGCAAAACAGCGCCTGCAATATAAGATTGTGTAATGCGAAAAATATTCTTATCTCTATTCATCGCCTTTTTGCTCCCCCATGCCATTTTTGCGCAAGATCTGGTCAATATTAAGGCTGACCATTTGAAATTATCGGAAGAAGAGGATGGGATCACGGCCTCTGGTTCGGTTGAAGTCGTTTTTAGAAAAGCAACGATCAAAGCGGACCGGGTTTTTATTGATGAAAAAAATGATATTGTGACAGCCGAGGGAAATGTTTCAATTATTATGGATAAAGACAGTTCTTCCTCAAAATATTTGGTCTATAATATCAGCTCCGAAGCTTTGGATGAGATCGGTTTTAGTACAAAATTGTCCCCCAAAAGCATGAAAGGGCATGTCTATGTTTTTTCTGAAAGGGTCTATCAAAAGAACGAGATTGCCAGCGGAGAATCCGGGGTAATGACTACTTGTGAGCGCGAGCTTCCGCATTTTTATCTTACCGCCGACAAGTTTAAGATCACTTCCGGAGAAAAAATGGAAGGGCGCAATGTTGTTTTTCATGTTGGTAATTTGCCTGTCCTCTGGCTCCCATATTTTTATTTTGATCCTGAAATGAAGCAAAGCGAAAACTTCAGCTTTGGCCAAAACCAGGTCGAAGGGACTTTCGTTAAAACAAGATGGGAGCATGCCT
>JBAYJF010000070.1:0-6949 GCA_041665245.1 Candidatus Margulisiibacteriota bacterium
TCTGTAAAACATTCCTGATCGTAATGGTCTGATCAAGCTCGTTAGTAATGACAATATCGTATTCATATTCTCCATCGATATCAGGAGCGATCCGTATCTGGGGGAGGGGATTTGGATCAACTTGGATATCGAGCCTGGTCAGCGGGAGCGAACAAGGTCCGGTAAAACTTGCAGGAATACTCTCGACTGTTTCTCCGGTGCAGGTATTATGCGCCACAACTATCCAGGGATATTCTACGCCTTCTTCAAAACCGGGTAATTGGGGCGTTAGATCTTCAGGTTGAAGCGGATAGGGGCTGGAAACATGTTCAACAATAATTTCGTCGGCGATAATAATATCGTATGAATAATCAGGATCTTCGTCAAAACTAAATATCGGCAGATCATTCGGACCAAAACTGTTTGATAATCCGACCGGTGCCGGCGTATCAGGGCGGCAAAGGATGATCTCCGGTTGTTGAGGACTGGGGAGATATACTTTTTGATCTTCGCCGCATTCAAAATGAGCTTCAACGCTCCAGCGATAAGTTCCACCGACGGTTAATGCGCTATTAAGCCGATGTCCGGGAAGAACATTTTCTTCTCGAATAACTTGTTCCTGTTGGTCAACCCGTGTAACGATCAGGTCAAAATGATAATTTGGATCATCTTGCGGAGTTGTTGCCGTCCAATTGAAGATAGGATGGATTGGATCTTGAGATGAATCAACAGAGAGAAGATCATAATTTACTGATTCGATAGAAATTGGGCAGATCGAGCCGCTATCTGGAGAGCCAGTTTCAGGTGTAGATCCAGCATCAGGTTTAGTTTCAGCGTCGGGCGGTGGCGTTTCAGTGTCAGGCGTATTTTCCGCGTCGGGCGTTGGAAAACCAGCGTCAGGAAATCCGGTATCAGGGAAACCTGCGTCTGGGAAACCAGCATCAGGAAATCCAGCGTCTTCCGGTGGAGTAATAATTTCTTCATAATGGGTTACAAAAAAACTGTTTATTGAGCTTGTGTTGTTGCAATGGTCTCTTGCGATAACTTTCCAATAGATAGTGCTGTTTATGGGCAATCTAATTGAAGGAACGAAACGGAGATCGGTTTGGGAAGGAAGTATTTCTCCATTGTTTTCATCGCTGGAATCAAGGAGCGCGTTCGGAAAACCGGTTTCCATTTGAGAGTCATCGAGCGCTGCTTCGGACAGGGCCGCCAGAAATCGATAGGAAGTCCCGACGTCTTCAGCTCTTTTGCTAATTACAAATGCAGGCAAGCAGCCGTCGGGAGCACATTCATAAGTTGTGCCGGCTGCAGGGGTTGCCAAGGTAAAATCTTCATCAATTGTACAGACAGGTCCGGTATCGGGGAATCCGGCATCGGGGAATCCAGCGTCAGGAAAACCTGCATCGGGAAAAGCAGTATCTGGCAGTCCCGCTTCACAAATATCTTCACCGCCATCAACGCAAACCGCTCCGTCGCCAGTATCGGTCGATGGTCCAAGATCAGGAATTATCGGTCCGGTATCGGCTGGGCCTTGATCTAAAGGTGGACCCTGATCAAAAGGGGTTCCTTGATCGATCGGAGTTCCTTGATCAAGGCGTGGCCCAAGGTCAAAAAGCGGGCCAAGATCTGTCACCGGCCCTGTATCTTCTGATGGTTGAGGTTGATTTACTGAAGGATCGTCATCTAGAGATTTTTTGGTTAATTCGGCGCAGCCAAAAAATGCGAGCGGCCAAAGCACGGCTCCGACAAAAACAGCTAATCCGTCACCCGCAGTGACATTTTCCGGTTTTTTATCTGTCCAGAATGCGACCATATCTCTGGGATCGAAAATACTGGTATTTGTTGTGAAAGTAGTTCTATCAATGCTCATGCCTTTTCGCCTCCTCTTTGTTCTGCTTTATCTAATCGGCCTGAAGAAATGGGGAGTGTAACTCCGTCCATGGTTTCCAAGTGGGCTATTTGCGCTCCTTCAATAAGTAATTCTGTTTTTTGTAGTAGAGCGATTATATCTCCTATCTCTATTGATGCTTCCTGGCTTGATGGACGCGTAGAAGGGTTATTTGAAAGCATTTTGACGACTAATTTTTTTATTCTTTGCTCTGCTACAGAATTTTCTGGAAGAGAGGTAGGGACGAAAGTATCTTTAAGTCTTGAAAATCTAGTGCGATTTTCAAAAGAACCAAGCACAATATCCCAGTTGAGGTTTTCTTTGGGAGTATCGATAGCAATTTTCCCTTCCTCCATAAGCAAGACAATTACATTATGTAAAAAGAATGGGTTGTCTCTAGATATTATTTCGAATAATATTAAACCCGCAGTATATACATCGCTTGAACATTCATATATCCCGGCTGAGAGGGTTTCAGGCGCCATATAGGTGGGCGTCCCTTTTATCGAACCATCCGTTGTTAGATTCTGCTCGGGGAGGGCTGCCGCTTTCGTTGAATCGGAAAGCTTTGCCAGTCCGAAATCTATGATCTTAAGTGTTTTTCCGTCCGTCAATGCATTTCCAGGTTTTAAATCCCTATGAATAACTCCCTGCTCGTGGATCGCAGCTAGCCCTTCCATCAACTGCCGCATTAAATTAAGGTTTTCTGAAGAGAGACCGGCAGAAAAACTACTACTCTCGATGTAGTCTTGAAGAGATATTCCATTAAAATACTCCTGGACCATTGACTGCATGCCGTTATGTAATCTTAATCCATAGACGCGAATTACTGCTGGATGGATAATGCTTGTTGTAAGGAGCGCCTCCCTTCCAGTGGTGGCAAAATTTGCAGAGACATCTGGTTTTGGTACTTTTAATGCAAGGGCCATACCAAGCTCTACGCAGTTGGCTCTGTATACAATTGAAGATGCTCCTGCCCCGACTTTCTGAATATCAGCTAGTGTCCCAACTTCGGCAAGATCACATTCTGCATTCGTAATCATTTTTCTGCATACTTCGATTTCACCCTCGAGCGTGCTTACTTGTCTATCAAATCTCATTCGCCTTCCCGCGTCAGAACCGTTTTTGTCTCTTTGTCCCTTGACCGTAGATAATTGGTCTTCTTTATCAAACAATGCCGTTTTTCCTTGTTCGAGTTTAATTAATGCGGCTGCAAGGGTGGAGCTGCCATCGGCGGTTAATACGCGTATTCTGGCTTGAAGAGTGGATAATGCTTGAACATAGCCTGAATTTTCCTCTTGAAGAGCAGTTTTATCTTTTTCTGCCTTTGTTCGTTGTACTGCCATGAATCCAAGACTGTCTTGTAATGGTTCAACTTTTTGTGCTTCAATTTCATCTAAAACGGCCTTTCCAAAACGAAAAAAAGTGCTTTTCACCCCATAGGCGGATAGACCCGAAAGAATTGAAACAACGCCGGTGGCGACAAGGTCTTCCAAGTTCAGCGCGCGGAAATACGACAAGTAACGACAAGAGACGACTGCTGCCGTCAGCGCAATAAGATAATACAGCGATTTAAGAATAGCCGAAGAGACGGCATGGCTTTTCGCTGTTGTTTCCGGTTTAACGTGGGTTGCCCATCTATAGGCTCTGCCTGAAATATTTGCAATGGCTGACATTTATTGCGATCTCCATTCGATCTGGAGCCCGGCATACCCGGCAAGTCCGGATGTTTTAGCGATCGATTCGGCTGATTTATTCGAGGCATAGCTTCCTTGCAGAAAAGGGGAGAGGACGAAGCTACTGCCTAATTTGATATTTGCTTTTAGGTAGAAGGGGACGGTTATCAAGGTCCCTTCCGCAGAAGAGATGACCGCGATCGGAAAACCCCCTTCGATAAACCTATGCTGAAGACCGACCAATATTTGAAGATGGGTTAATTGTTCGCCAAAAGATGTCCTGGCATCAAGTCCGAACAAGGTAAACTTTAAATTGTTTTCCTCGAACGTGAAAGTTGGATGAAGACCGGCTCCGAATTCATGCATGGTCCGCGAACCGTTTCCAAAATCAACATTGCCGCCGGAATAATTTAATGAGCCCGTAAGGCTAAAAATATTTCCAAATGGATAATTTAAGCTCGCTGTTGCGATCCCTGTCCGATGGGTAGGGGTGTAGGTGTTCGGGCGATCGGTATTTTCATATAAATATCTTCCGCCGAGCGAGAGCATTGATCCTCCGCTGAAATTCAGATCATAGCTTGCTGATGCATCATCGCTTGCAAAATAGGGATCGCCGTCCGTTTTGAAAGGGACCGTGTAATCATAGGTCAGGTTTAGGTGCTCGCCGGCTTTAAAAGAGACTCCGGCGCGGGGGGTGATCATTCCCCTTGAAACTGGATAATTTGGAATAGCATCCTGGGACCCGCTCGAGTTCCCGGCCGTCGTTCCTAAACGCAATTTCCAGGCATATGCACTGGTGCTTTGTTCGGGATCTTTCTTTTTTGCTTTATAAGGGGCTGTGGCCAGCTGCTGCTGCAAACCGGTGCAGGCTTCCGTGATCTTTCTATCTAATCCTTCAAGAAACGAATCGGGGTTGGCGGTGTATTCGCTATCTCTTTTTTCAAATTTCAATTTATTGGGAAGGAGATCGTCCAATGTGTCATTGGTGACGGAGGTCAATCTCTGCGTTAAGGGCTGGTTGATTAAATCTGCGTCGGTATAATATGCGAGCAACCGTTCAAGAAAAAATTCTTTTGTCGCGGGGCTTAACCGATTATACATAGAGGCTAGTTTTGCCATTACTATTGAATATTGCGTTTTTACCGTCCCAATTTGTTCCAGTGTCGCCGCTTTTTCTTCGGCATTGGTTGCCTGGTTTGAATTAAGCGCATTGGTAAGATCGTTATAAAAAGGACTATATGAACCGAGAACTTCCATAAATAGATCTTTAGTTGAGGCGGCTCTTCTAATTTCTTTTGCAAGACGATGCAGTTCTTCACCTTTTGTTTGTAAAAGTTTTTTTGCGATCGAAAATGGAGAAGCGGCGTCGGTTTCTTCTCCCGAAATTTCCGGTTGAAGCTCATAAAGCTGTTTTATTAATATAGTTATTTGAATGAGTGCATAAGCATCTTCAAGGAGAATCAATCTTTCGGCATCTGCCGGCTTGATAAATTCTGTGGCTTCGGCTTCGCTCCGCCCAAAGGGGAGGATGGGAAGGTCGTGGCTGCTGCAAACACTAATTGGCCCAACGCTTAATCCCATATTAAAAAAGTCTCCTTTTAGGTTTTTTTACTGGTTCGCCAGGAGCATCCGGTGCGGCGCTGCCGCTTTCCGGCGGTGGTGGTGCTGGTATTGGGGCGGCCGCTGGAACAAGCGCCGGAGCAGGAACTGGAACTATTTCAGGAGCTGGCGATGGACGTGGAACGGGTGAAGAAGCTATAGCAACTCCTTTTACCGGACGCGCCGGTTTTGATGACGAATGAACTATTGGCCGGGGCGGAACAGAAATTGGCACCGGGGCGATGGAGGGAGATGCTTGAATAGGGGATGCAACGATTACAGGCATTGGGAAAAAATCTTCCAGAATGCCAGCTCTGCTTACACACTCATCAAAATCTTGAATTGCAGGCTGTTTTGGCGCCTGGGCGATCGGATCAGCTTGCGGGTCAGGCGGTATCGTTTTTTCCTGTGGGATATTCTTCGGACAATCCGGAAAATTTAATTCAACTGTTGCTTTCCCGAATAAATTTCCGAAAAAATGCCAAATCAGGGGAAGGGGCCGATTATCTGCTTCGATCGGCGTATTGGCTTTTGGGTTTAATTCTCCAATGATCCGCACAGTATCTGAGAATTGTTCTTGTGATGGGTTTGAAGTGTTGCAATCTAATATGAACCAGCCCGTAGCGGTACTAAATGTATTGTTTCCCGCAACCGAAAAGAGGGCCAGCGGGACAGCTTTATTACTATTTGGTATTGCCGGAATTGTCATTTCTTACCCTCAAATTTATCGCCTTGCCTATGCGGCAATTTCAAGTGATTTTTTGCCATTGCACAAGGGTGTGTGCATGCGAAATGCTTGAGATTGAATAAAACTAGGAGTATGCTTTTATCGGAGGTAAACAATGCTTAAAATTAACTGGAAAATATTTGTGGCTTTAGGTTCTTTTTTGTTGATCATATTATTTTTTGCAATGCTGCAGAATAAGCCGGCAATTTCTGCAACAGGCGGCCCAAATAATTACGTTGTTACGACAGATGTTGCTTTTGTAAGGAGTGCGGCGGACGAGCCTTTGATATTTGAAGACTATTCGATCGATGAATTGAACCAAAAAATGCAGCCGGATGAGATCTACAGCAAAACTTACTATATATACGGGAACAATGTCGCCGGAAAAGTTGATAGCAAAAATAATGTCCTTGAAATTAAATATCAAAAGAACGGGAAAGAAGAAACGGGCTATATCAGCCGGAGTAAACTCTGGCAGGAGCCGGAATTAACCAAATTAGAAGCGCCAAGATATTTGTGTTCTAAAGATACGGCCCATGTGTATTTAACGGCCGATAAGAAGAGCCGCAAAGTCATGTTATTGTATAAAGGCGAGGTTGTTGACGTTGCGGGCTCGGTAAAAGGATGGGTAAAAGCCAAATTTGATAAAAACCGATTTGGATATATTCAGGCGTCAGATGCAACCGCTCTTGTCCCCGGGAAAGTTGATGAAAGTAATTTGAATCTTTCCGAGATCCCCAAAACAATGCGGGATTCCGACATAATACTTTCCGGCGCGGACCGCGCTAAATTAGCGCAAAATGGCTTTTTCATCGAAAAGCCTACCCCTGCCGAGTATTCAATTTACGTCGATGATATGGTCGACGATTATAAGACCTATAAACACGGCAAACAATTTTTTATCACATCAGACCTGTATTTACATTCTTTTCATCTAATTTTTGATCGGATGCTGCAAAAAATTGAAGAGAAAAAACTCAACCCTTTTATGGGAGAAATGGCCAAAAAGCTTGTTTTGCAGGCGGAAAAAGAATTGAAACAGGCCAAAGCGGCAAGTTATCCGGAAAATATTTTGAA
>JBAYJF010000071.1:0-6943 GCA_041665245.1 Candidatus Margulisiibacteriota bacterium
CAGACACATTGTCGATATCTTTAAAAAAGAAGGGACTACGAATGTAAAATGGGTCTGGGCGCCGATGAACTATTCTTTTCCGGATGAGCCCTGGAATGCATGGGAAAAATCTTATCCCGGGAATAATTATGTTGATTGGATCGGTTTTGACGGCTATAACTGGGGAACCACGCAAAGCTGGAGCCAATGGCAGGTATTTAAATATATGTTCCGCGACCAGGTAAGAATGGCACGCAAGATGTGGCCGGGCAAGCCTATCATGGTCGCAGAATTTGCATCGGCGGATAAAGGCGGCGACAAAGCGGCCTGGATCAGAGAAATTCCGGACTATTTAAAATCCAGCATGCGCGATATTAATGCGATCATATGGTTTGACGTAAAAAAGGAAGCCGATTGGAGAATTAATTCCACCCCTAGATCGCTGGCTGCTTTTAAAGAGATCATGAAGGACCCGATATTTTCAAGCTCTGCTAAGGGTCTGATAAGCGCGACCTCCTATAGTATGTCTTCCCAAAATAAAAAGGCGATCGCCGTTAAGGCGCTCAATTCTCCTAAGATAGACGGGAATTTAAGTGATTGGGACAAAACATCTCCGATAGTGATGAAAGATAAATCATTTTTTAAAGAGGGGCTCAGCTGGAAGGGCCCGACCGACCTGTCAGGGAATATTTATTTAATGTGGGACGAAAAAAACCTTTATCTTGCCGCCGAAGTGAAGGATGTTTTATCGCCGGCAAATAAAAAACAAAAGCAAGACATATGGAATGGCGATGCGATCGAAATGGTAATGGGAACGAATCCCGCCAACAATTCAAATCGCACCTCTTTCGGTCCGGGTGATTACCAGGTTGGCTTTGGTGTCGGTGATGGTGCATCAAACACGCCGTCGATCTGGTGCTGGCAAAGAAGGCGGTCTCCGCAAGACGGAGAAATTTCTGTAAAGAAGATCGCTGCTCCTCAGGGATACATATTGGAAGCAAAAGTACCGTGGGAATTCTTTAAAGATGGTTTTGTCCCTTCCTCCGGAACAAATATTGGATTTGACATCGCTTTAGATGATGCGGATAATACCGGCGAGAGAGAGAAACAGCTTATTTGGAATGGCGATTATATGTTCTATTCGGATCCAAGCGAATGGGGCGTCCTGTCTTTTAAATAGGCTGAAATTATTTCAACTATCTAGTGATATATAACTAGAGAATTAAAATAGGAAAGGAGATCAAGGTTATGAAGAGAATTAGTGTCGCGATGTTGTTGTGTTTCTTTGCGGTTACATTGGTGTCTGCGATGGGTGGCGGCGCTCCGGATAAGCCGGCTGCTGGTCCACAAAAAACGACAGCTTTAGCAGGAACGGTCTTTTTAGTCGACGATTTTGAATCGGGAAGCATCAAGTCTCCTAGGGAATGGTGGACATTTGATATTTCCAAAGCGGATGCGGTTTCAAATAAAGATTATAAAGGCGGCGATGAAACTGTCTCTTCGCAAGTCGGCAATTATTCCATGCTTTTTCAAGGAAATGCTAAAAATTGGTATGTTGGCGGAGCAGGGACATATTTGGCAAAAGAAAATCAGGACCTTTCCGTTTATAGCGGATTAAGCATGGATATATTCGGGAACGGGCCGGGGTCGGGAACACTAAAAATCGAGCTTGCCGATGACGACAATAATAATTGGCAAGTTGAGCAGGATCCTTCCAAAGGATATGCTTTCACAGCCGATGATAAGTTCGTCTATGAACAAAGAGTTGATTGGAATGGATGGAAGAGGGTCTATCTGCCATTTGCAGATTTCACCGATGATAATCCGCTGGTTGGCGACGATGTCTGGAATCCGCAGCAGGTTGCCGGATCGGGCGGTCTTCTCCAGGTCCAATATGTTTGCATAGCTCCAAAAGCCGATGCAAAAGTGAACTTTAACTTAGACAACATCATGTTCACAATGGGCAATAAATAATAAATGATTAAATGGCTTGCTTTCGCCGCAGCGACTTTCTTTTTGTGCTTCCCGCTGCAAGCGGAAGTCAAGCCATTTGTCGAATTCTGGAACCAGGGCGCGTATTATGCTACGAATGTAGAACGGAATAATTTCAGCTCTCTCCTCGGAAGATACGAAGGTAAAGTTGGTATAAATCCCTTTGAATCCCAAATTCTTCAAGTTTACGGTGTTTACTATGGGACCGCTTCGCAAAGCAACGATTACTGGGATAATTCGCTGTATTATGGCCTTGGCGTAAGATCAAAACCGTTTGAAAAGTATATTGGAAAAGGGTGGGCGGACGAGTGGTTCAGGGACGTAAGGTATTTTATGGAAACGCTCGCTCCAATATATTTCAAAGACGCAATATCCGGAGAAGCAAATAAGAGATTTGATAACCGCTATGGGCTTGACCTCTGGCATGAATGGAACCTGGATAACCCGGATTATAATAATTATTGGGGAGAAGTCTGGTCAAATCTATCATATCGAGCCACCAATTTTGGGTATGATGATTTTAACGGGTATTTATTTTATTTCCAGCCGAAAGTTGGAAGGCATCTTGGCCGCGGGATCGAACCCTATGTGAAGATCGACTATACAACTTCGACTAAGAACGATTATTGGCTGAATATGGCCAACTACGGCGCCGGTATTCGTTTTGAGCCATGGAGAGCGACGGAAAAAAGGGATGATTTTTTATTAAAGTTTAAGATGTTTGCCGAGATCCTAAAGGTGAACTATTTAAAAGATGTTCCGTCAGATCCGAATAAGGTCATTACCAAAGATGTTAAGTTCGGTGTCGAATTCTCAATGGGTAGATAAATATAAATGTTTTTAATTGCCGGTTTAGGCAATCCTGGCCTTGAGTATGCAAATACCCGCCACAACCTCGGGTTCAAAGTCATTGATGAAATAGCCTCGCGATTAAATGTTGCTACTTTTAAGTCAAAATTTAATTCTCTTTTTGCCGAACCAACGCTTGATAGCCACAAAGTAATTATTGCAAAGCCGCAAACATTTATGAACGAGTCCGGTATTGCAGTGCGCGGGATGCTGGCGTGGTACAAGATCGATCCAAAAAAACTTATCGTAATTTACGATGATGTTGATCTTGAAGTCGGTCAGATCAGGATCAGGGAAAAAGGATCGGCCGGCGGCCATCATGGGGTAGAATCGGTAATATCCTCCGTGAATAATGATTTTATGCGGATAAGGGTCGGCATCGGACGGCCGGCTCCCTCCGGTGATGTTTCTGCTTTTGTTTTGGGGAAGATCCCGCCTTCGGACGCGGATAAAATTAATGACGCGATCCTAGTTGCCGCAGATGCGATAGAGGTCATTGTTAAGCAGAGTTTGGCCGTCGCGATGAACAAGTTTAATGCTTAAAAATGATCTTTTATCCCTGATCGATAGATCGAATTACTATCAAAACAAACTTAAGGCTATCAGAAAACACGAGAAGACCGCGTTTTCAGGGGTCCCGGATCCGGCTAAATCCGCTTTGCTTGCCATATTGTCAAAAAGTTATCCGAATATTTTTGTTATAACCTCCACCTCCCAGGGGGCCGAAGCAATAAAAAGAGAGATCGAAATATTCGTCGATATGGAGGTCAATGTTTTCCCGGCGCTGGATGTCGAGCCGGACGAAGATGCCCTGCCGAGCAAAGACCTTGTCGGCCATCGCTTGATGATCCTGGATGAATGGGCTCAGAACAAGCCGATGGTCGTTGTTGCGCCGCTGAAAGCGGCGCTGATCAAAACCATTGCCAGAAGTGATCGAAAAAATAAATTGATCTTACTTAAAGGCGGTAAAATTGACCTTGAAGAGACCTTCGCAAGATTGGTAAAGATCGGCTATAAGCGGCGGGAGATCGTTGGGGAGCCGGGGGAATTCAGTCTTCGCGGCGGAGTATTCGATGTTTTTCCGCCGCAGTTGGAATATCCGGTCAGGGTAGAATTGTTGGATGATAAGATCGAATCACTCCGGTATTTTGATCCGTATTCGCAACGGTCAATTCAAAAGATCGAAAAAGCCTCTCTTCTTCCGATCATTGAGGAGCGGGAAACTTCTGTTTTGGACCATCTTCCGGAAAATACTTTGGTTGTGGTAGATGAAATGATCGCGCTCACGATGCAATATGAAAAGATCGGAGCAAAGGGGTATTTGGATCTTTCTGAAATATCCCGCCAGTCGCAGGTCGAATTGTCTAATTTCTTAACTGGAGATGAGGACGCGATCTTTTCTTCGGCAGCAAGTTTTGTTGGGGATCTGGAAAATATCCCAAAAACTGCGATCGTTCTAAGCCGGCATCATGCGAGGTTAAAGGAAGAGTTTCCGGAGATCAAAGTTATGCCCGGGTGGCTTAGGGGTGGGTTTAAGGTGGGGGAGATCGATGTTTTGTCGGATCGGGAACTTTTTGGCGAGGAGAATATTGCACGCAAAAAAGAGAAAAAAGTTAAAGAAGGGGTGGCGGAAGATCTTCTGGCCGACCTTAAAATTGGAGATTATGTAGTTCATGAAAATTACGGGATCGGAATTTACGGCGGGATCGAAAGGATGGAGCTGGATGGGGTCGAGCAAGAATATTTATTGATCGAATATGCCGAGAACGATAAGCTATATGTCCCTCCCCACATGGCCGGTCTGGTTGAAAAATATTCGGGAGGAGGCGCGTCGCATCCCAAACTTAGCAAGCTTAGCTCTAAAGAGTGGCTGAACACTCGAAGCCGGGTGAAGCAGGCGCTGAAAGATCTGACCAAGGAATTGCTGGTCCTTTACGCTGCCAGAGAAAAATTTGAAGGCTTTGCCTATCCTCCGGATGACATTTGGCAGAAAGAGATGGAAGCGACTTTTCCGTATGAAGAAACGGTCGACCAGTTAAAAGCGATCGCGGCGGTAAAAAAAGATATGGAGTCCGGCAAACCGATGGATCGGCTAGTTTGCGGCGATGTCGGTTATGGTAAAACGGAAGTCGCGATCCGGGCGGCCGCAAAAGCTGCCGCAGCCGGGAAACAGGTCGCGATCCTTGCGCCGACCACGATCTTGGTCGAACAGCATTACAATAATTTTAAAGAAAGATTTAAAAATTTACCCTATGCCGTCGATATGCTCTCGCGCTTTAGATCGAAAAAGGACCAAAAGGATACGGTCAAACTTCTTGAAGCCGGCGGTGTCGACATAATTATCGGGACCCATCGGCTATTATCAAAAGATATTAAATTTAGGGACTTAGGGCTCTTGATCATTGATGAGGAGCAGAAATTCGGAGTATCGAGCAAAGAAAAGATAAAGCAATATAAAAAAAATGTCGATGTGCTGACACTTACCGCAACGCCGATTCCTCGCACACTCTATTTTTCGCTTTCCGGGATCAGGGAATTCAGCTTGATCGCTACTCCGCCGATCGACCGCTCACCGGTAAGGACCTATGTTGTCCCGTATTCGGAAAAAACCACCCGGGAAGCGATCTTGAGAGAGATCGATCGGGGCGGGCAGGTCTACTTTGTCCATAATTTTGTGGAATCAATAAAAAAGACAGCGGCAAGCATAGCCAGGCTTGTCCCGGAAGCAAAAATTGCAGTTGGACACGGGCAGATGAATGAAAAAGAGCTTGAAAAAACCATGTTGGATTTTATGGATAAGAAATATGATGTTTTGGTCTGTACTTCGATCATTGAATCGGGACTGGATATTACCAATGTGAATACGATCATCATAGACCAAGCCGACAGGTTCGGGCTGTCCCAGCTCTATCAGATAAGAGGAAGGGTCGGAAGGTCGACTTCCAGGGCCTATGCTTATCTTTTCTATCATCCGGAGCGCGGCATTGCAGGCCAGGCGATGGAGCGCTTAAAAGCGATCCAGGAGTTCACTGCGCTTGGTTCAGGGTATAAGCTGGCAATGCGCGACCTTGAGATCCGCGGAGCGGGGAACCTATTGGGGGCGCAGCAATCTGGCCATATTTATGAGGTCGGCTTTGATCTCTATGTGGAGCTTCTTGAGGAGGCGGTCAGAGAGGCCAAAGGCGAGGTCATTACCCCTCTGCGCGATGTGGAGGTCGATCTTTCAATTGAAGCCTCGATCCCTCCGTCCTATGTTACCGATGAGCGCCAACGGATCGCACTTTACCGCCGGATGAACATCATTACCACGCGGGAAGGGATCAATGATATTAAAAAAGAGCTGCTGGATCGCTTTGGTAAAATTCCCAAGCAGGTTGAAGTGTTATTACAGTTAATTGACCTGAAAGTTGAAGCGGTAAAGGCCGGGATCAAGAGCATTCGGGAAGAGCGGGGGAAGGTCCGGATCGAGTGGCTGAATAAAAAGTTCGTTTATATAAATATTATTGGTTCCGATAAAATTAAATTTGTTCTGCGCAGTATCAGCCGTTAACTTGTTTTAGCTTCTTAATTACTTCGTCAATGACCCAATCCGGGGTCGATGCGCCGGCGGTTACGCCGATCTTGCTTTTGCCGGCCAGCCAATTCAGGTCCAGTTCGCCCGCAGCTTGGATCTGGTAAGTTTTTGCTCCGGCTTTTGAGCATAATTCGGTGAGCCTTTTGGTGTTGGCGCTCATTTTATCGCCTATGACCAGCATCAGATCGACTTGTCCGGCAAGCTCGACGGCCGCATCCTGGCGCATTAGCGTCGCTTTGCAGATCGTGTCGTTCTGTTTGACGTCGGAATATTTATTTTTTAAGTCGGAGACGATGGCCTTGAAATGACTTTCGGACTGTGTGGTTTGAGCAAGCACCCCGATCTTTTCGTTCGCGGGGAAGTTTAGTTTTTCAATGTCGCTGGCGCTATCAATTACAATCCCTTTATTTCCGCTCCAGCCAATTAATCCTTTAACTTCCGCGTGGCCCTTGTCCCCGACAAGGATCACTTGTCTTCCTTCGTCGGCAAAGGCTTTGGCGATGCTTTGAGCTTTTTTTACCCAGTGGCAGGTGGTATCAATAATTTCTA